>JBEDTP010000166.1:0-3539 GCA_040119075.1 Flavobacterium sp. | reverse complement strand
ATATTTGAAACTGATTTAAGTATTGATGGGGTTTATAACGCTATTGGAGTTCATTTTTATAGAAATGCAACGAAAGAAGAGAAACATGAACTCAATTTAACTACCGTAACTGAATCTATTAATCCAGATAAATTATTTGATTGTTTATTAAACGGTAAAAAGGGTTATTTTTCAATAGATGGTTTAACAATTAAAAGTTCAGTAATTTCGAGAATTGGTTATTTTCAAGAACATTTGATAGTAGCTGAAGATACTGATTGGTTACTTAAAATGGCGCTCACTTCTAAATTGGTAGCAGGAAATATTAAAGAACCCGTTGCTATGCGAGGTGTTCATGAAACTAATATTTTCAATCAAACAGATGAATATGTTATTCATCGTCAAAAAATGTATGAGTCTGTAATACGTTGGAACTTTCAAAATAATATCGAAATATCTAAAATAGATTTGCTGCTTAATTGGTTGTTTTATTACCGTTATAAAGAAAAGTATACTTTAGCAAATGAATGGAACTATTGGATTTACTTGCTAAAATCAAATCCAAAGTTGCTTACTTCTACTTTAGCAATTAAATACTGTCCAATTATTAGGAAAAGAAAACAACTTTTCCCATTTTTGTTTAAATAATCATTTCTTTGTGCAACAATTCGTTTCCATAATTATCCCTACTTTTAACAGCAGTAAGCACATAAAAAATACTTTAGATAGTGTGCTTTCTCAAACCTATTCCAATTGGGAATGTATTTTAGTGGATGATGGTTCTGAAGATTTAACAGAAACAATTTCTAAAGATTATCAAGAAAAAGACAGCCGTTTTCAACTGTTTAAAAGACCAGAAGCTTTACCTAAAGGGCCTTCGTCTGCAAGAAATTACGGAGTTACACAATCCAAAGGTGAATACCTTATTTTTTTAGACGCGGATGATTTATTAGCAACTACTTGTTTAGAAAATCGAGTAGCAAAGTTTCAAAAAAACCAAGATTGCGATTTTTTGGTGTTTCAAATGAAGCGCTTTGTTAATACACCTGACTTTTCAAAAATAACAGCTAAAATAGAATTGGATAAAAATGTAATTTTAGAATCTTTTATTCAATTGCACGGTCAATGGCCTATAACAGCACCCATTTATAAATCAAGTTTTTTTAAAAAAATAGGCTTTAATATAAATTTAGTTGTTTTCGAAGATCTAGAATTAGCTATAAAGGCAATAGTTTTAGGAACTAATTTTAAAGTATTTGATGTAATTGACAGTTATTACCGTAACGATGAAAATTATAAAGAGAAATACAATACTATTGAAGTGAAAACAAAAATGGTAAATGGTTTTCAAGAACTTATTTTAAGTGTTGTGCAAATTAGAAATGAGAATACTCAACTACAATTTAAAAACGATTCGATTAAGAACCATGTAGTAACTTCTTATAAAAAAATATTCAACGCAATTATTTTAGAAAACAGCAAGGCATTTAAAAAAGAGAATAAAAGAATACTTTATCTATTAACGAATCATCGCTTTTTAACCAATAAAGAATTGTTTATGTTTTTCTTGGTAGATAGAATTTTATTACCTTTTGCTGCGATAAAAGGTAGTGGTGTTTCAAGGATCATTAAAAAAATGTATAAGTAATATGGCAGAATTTAACTTTCAAAATAAAACAGTGGTTTTGATGATTAAAGTTGCTATGTTGGGTGGTGCTGAAAGACAAGCTTTAGGTTTAGCTGATTTTTTAATTAAAAATTACAATTGTAAAGTTCATTTAGTTGCTACACATTCCAATCAACCTACTAAAGAATTTCATGAATTTGCTTTAGCTTGTGGGATTGATACTATTCATTATTTTGGAGAACCATCACTTACTATTAGAAAAGAGTTTTCTTTTTTAAATTTTAAAAGAACAATCCGAGCTTTAAAATATATAAAGAAAATGAAGAGGGAAGTTGTAAAATTTCATCCCGATATTATAATTCCATTTTTAAATACACCTTCAAAAATAGCATCATTAATATATCAAAGTGTAGGAGCTAAAATCACATTTTGGCATCAATTAGGTTTAGATAATTATACTTATGATTTGTTGGAAAATAAAGCAGTGAAAAACACACCATTTATTATCGCTAATGCGGCTAATGGATTGGAGGTTTTTCAAAATTATTATAAAGTCACTAAGAAAAAATTATTTGTGCTTCCGCAATACGTGTCTATAAAAAAAATAATTTTAGATACTGATTTACTTAAAAATAAGTTTAATATACCTAGTGATTCCATTGTAATTGGAATGGTAGCACATTATAGAACTGAAAAATTTCAAGAACTATTACTACAATCTTTTAGTGAAATTAAAACCGATAAAATGATTCATTTGGTTTTTTTGGGTAATAAAGACAACAGTGAGGAAACATTAGATAAATACAATTCTATTGTTGCTCTTTCAAAATCATTACGTTGCTTTGATAAAGTAAGTTTCTTATCTGGAGAATCAGTTGAGGAAGTTTTAAACTGTTTAGATATTGGAGTGTTAGTGTCAGAAATAGAAGGTACTCCAAATGTAGTTATGGAATATATGTTGTATGACTTACCGGTAATCGCATCTAATCATGCAGGTTGTAAAGGATTACTAGAGCCTTCTGAATTTCTGATTCCAAATGATAAAAATATTTTGAGAGATAAATTGCAGAATTTGATAGATAATGAAAGCCTTAGAGAAAAAGAAGGTGAAGAAAATTCTATTAAAATTAAAAAGTTCAGTATTGAAAACTATATAGATTCTTTACATTCCATAATTAATTCGTCTAACTAAATGAAAATTCTATTTATATCAATGCCTTCTATTCATGTCATTCGTTGGATTGAAAATCTAAACGCATCAGAGCATGAATTGTATTGGTTCGATGTATTAGGAAAAGGGAAGTTAGATATGAACATCGCCATTCAGCAAATTACAGATTGGAAAAAAAGGAAAGTTCCTTACATAAAAGGGGAATATTTTTTGAGGAAAAATTTTTCAAATTTTTATGAGGGTATACATTCTTTTTTAGAAGTAACTGCAAACGAAAAATTAGGACAAATTCTTAACGAAATTCAACCTGATTTAGTACATAGTTTTGAAATGCAAAGTTGTAGCTACCCTATTTTAAAAACCATGCAGAAATTTTCTCATATCAAATGGTTGTATTCATGTTGGGGAAGTGATTTGTTTTATTTTCAAAACCAACAGCAACATGTGTCAAAAATAAAATCGGTTTTAAGTCGTATTCAATATTTGCACACCGATTGTAATCGTGATTTTTTATTGGCGCAAAGTTTAGGTTTTAAAGGCAAGTATTTAGGAGTTATTCCGGGCGGAGGTGGTTTTAATTTGCAAAATTTTTTACATCATTCACAACCATTATCCGATCGAAAAATTATTTTAATTAAGGGTTATCACCATAATGTGGGAAGAGGTTTGGTAGTGGTTAAAGCAGTTCATAGTATACAAAAAACGATTAAAAAATTAGGATTTGAAGTAATGGTTTTTGGTGCGCATCCTATTGTGATTGAC
>JBEDTP010000165.1:0-3539 GCA_040119075.1 Flavobacterium sp. | reverse complement strand
ACATTTAGACTTTATAAAATGAAAAAGGTTTAATTATTCGTAAGAAATGAAAAATGTTTTAATGTATTTATTACTAATTGTTACTTTTAGTTTGTATGCACAAACAAATTACACTTGTAATAAATTAGACTCATTAAGCTTAAAAAAAGCAGATAAATTCATTGGAAAAGATAATCTTCAAAATTATTATTATACACAAAACAATCAATTATTTAAGCAGAGTAAAAATAAAACATACAATTATAAAAATTTAGCTCTTGGCGAAATACACGATATTGCTATTGAAAATCCATTACAGATTGTTTTACTTTATAAAAATTTCAACACTGTAGTTTTATTAGACAATCAATTAAATGAAGTTCAAAAAATTGATTTCAACACAATTGATCCGTTTTTAACAATTACTTCTATTGGTTTTGGAGGACAAAATAAGCTCTGGTTTTTTGATAGTAATTCCCAAAAAGTAGGTCTTTATGATTTAATTTCTTCTTCTGTAAAATTTCTATCCACTCCTTTTAGTGAAATCATTTCTAAAAAAATGGCAACTTATAATCATTTTTATTTTGAAAATAAAAGCAACGAATACCTATCGATTTCAATCTTTGGAAAAATAGAAAAAATAGGAGACATTCCTCCAAATGAAGGATTTTGCTTCTTAAACGAAAGTAAAATCATTTTTACCAATAACAGTTTGTTTTTTGTTTATGATTTTAATTTGAAAACAATTTCGAAACTAGATATAAGCAAAAAATCATTTCAAAAAATTTTCTTTAAAGATGGAATTTTATCTATTTTTACCCAGAATAAAATTATTAACTACCAAATAAATTTTTAATGCATATTGCAATAGCGGGAAATATTGGTGCTGGAAAAACAACGTTAACAAAGTTACTGGCAAAACATTTTAAATGGGATGCTCATTTTGAAGATGTTGTTGACAATCCATATTTAGATGACTTTTATCATCAAATGGAACGATGGAGTTTTAACCTTCAAATTTATTTTTTAAACAGTCGTTTTAGACAAGTTAGAGAAATTAAGGAAACAGGTAAAACTACTATTCAAGACAGAACTATTTATGAAGATGCATATATTTTTGCACCTAACTTACATGCAATGGGACTAATGACAAATAGAGATTACAACAATTATAAATCTTTATTTGACTTAATGGAAGACCTAGTAGGTTCTCCAGATTTATTAATTTATTTAAGAAGTTCAATTCCTAATTTAGTTGATCAAATACATAAAAGAGGTAGAGATTACGAAAACACTATTTCAATTGAATATTTAAGTCGATTAAACGAACGCTATGAAGCTTGGGTTCAAACATATGACAAGGGAAAACTTTTAATAATAGATGTTGATAATATAAATTTTGTTGACAATCCAGAAGATTTAGGAACTATTATTAATAGAATTGACGCTGAAATCAACGGATTGTTCTAACAATAAATTTTAACAACTTTTATAATGCCACTTATGTGGCATTTCTTATTTTAGCATTAACCAAATTTAAAATTTATGCCATTAGTTACCCCATTATCACCAGATCATGATGCTGAAACAAGAGAATTAGCAGCATTTTTCAATGAAACACTTGGATTTTGTCCTAACTCAGTTTTAACCATGCAACACCGTCCATTAATTTCTAAAGCTTTTATTAATTTAAATAAAGCTGTAATGGACAACCAAGGCAGAGTTACTTCTTCATTAAAAAGAATGATTGCCTGGGTAAGTAGCAATGCAACTGGATGCAGATATTGTCAAGCTCATGCTATTAGAGCTGCAGAACGCTATGGAGCTGACCAAGAAAAACTAGACAATATTTGGGAATACAAAACACATTCTGCTTTTACAGATGCAGAAAGAGTTGCTTTAGACTTTTCATTAGCTGCTTCAGTAATTCCTAATGAAGTAAATGAGGACATAAAAACTGCTTTGTATAAACACTGGAACGAAGGTGAAATAGTTGAAATGCTGGGAGTAATATCGTTATTTGGCTATTTAAATCGTTGGAATGATTCAATGGGAACCATGCTTGAAGAAGATGCAATAGTGAGTGGGAACCAATATTTAGAAAAAACTGGTTGGGAAGTAGGAAAACATAAATAATAAAAAAAGCCTTGAATGATTCAAGGCTTTTTTGTTAATCAAGTTTGTCTAATTCCTTTTCTGACTTTTTTAAATCTTCTTTTAAATCTTCAAGTTTTTCTTGTTTCTTTTTCAATCTATCAAGCCACTTAATTTCGTCATTTGGCGACAACTTACCTTTTCTTTTCAATTTTTCAAACTTCTCAGTATTCTTTACTAAATCCTTACTTTGCGATGAAATTCTTTTTTTATCTTTTGCAACGTTTGACCTTGCTTTATCAAGCTTTTTTCGTTCTTTCTCAAGTTTTTTTAATTCTTTTTCTGCTTTCTTTTGTGCTTTCTCAGCTTTTTCTCTTTCCTTTTCAGCTTTTTCAAGCTCTTTTACACGTTCTTTGTCAGCTTTTTCTAAAGCTATTTGATTTTCTAAGCTAATTCTTTCATGTTCTGCTTTTTCAATTTTTAATGTTGCTGCATTTAAGGCAATACTATCAGAAGCAGGCACTTGTGAAAAACAAAATTGAAATCCTAGGATCATTATGATTAAAAAATATTTTGTTTTCATATCTATTCAATTAAAATTATATTTACAAAGTTAACAAAAACTTCTACCAAATGATTTATTACAGGCTCTTTCTTTCTATATTACTATTAAATCTCATTAGTTCTTGTAAACAATTTGAGATTGAAATATTGAGCCCTCCTAAAGAAAGTACTTTTGAAATTTCTGAATCTTTTAACTACTTACCAACATCTACTACAAAAAAAATATACACACACCAAGCCTATAGTTTTTCATATGCTGAAGAGCATGAACAATCGGAATGGGTTGCTTATGAACTAAATAATAGCGATTTTTCTAGCAACAACAACTTCAATAGACCATATTTCAATCAGGATCCAATAGTAGAAACCAAATCAGCAGATTGGAGGAATTACAAAAAATCTGGCTACAACAAAGGACATCTTTGTCCGGCTGGAGATCGAAAAAAAAATTATGAGTTATATAAAGAAACATTTTTCACTTCCAATACTTCTCCTCAATTACATAAGTTTAATGCTGGAATCTGGAACAGACTTGAACAAAAAACAAGATATTGGGCCACCAAAAACAACGGAATATATGTCGTAACTGGAGGAGTTTTAACAAAAGGATTAAAAACAATTGGTAAAGAAAAAGTATCTGTTCCTAATTATTTTTACAAAGTTCTTTTAACTAAAGATGGTAAAAAAATGATAGGCTTTCTAATTCCTCATGAAGAATCAAAAAAAGGGTTATATGAATTCTCCGTTTCAGTAGATTCTATTGAAAAAATTACCGGAATTGATTTTTTTCCTGAACTTGATGATTCAATCGAAAACGATCTTGAAAAAAGTACTAATTATAAAAAATGGAGTTTTTAATTACCACTCATTAACTTTGTTTGCATCTAATTTAATAAATATAA
>JBEDTP010000164.1:0-3560 GCA_040119075.1 Flavobacterium sp. | reverse complement strand
TGTGGAACAATTAAATGACGGAATTTATTTATTATCTATTAAAAACGGTGACCTAGAGAGCACTCATAAGATTGTAGTGAAAAAATAAATTTCTTTTACATAAAAATAAAAACTGCCGACACATTTGTGTTGGCAGTTTTTTTATACATGAATAATTTCATCATCAATCAACAATTCTTCTCTTCTAAAACGAAGAAAAACTTGAGCAACCGCAATAACATCTTTCTCGCAGTACGTTATAATTCTATCAATATCATTTTCAATATAAAAAACACGAGCAACTTCGCTTCCGTCAATATCGCCTTTTGGAGAAGGAACACCTAACACTTTAGTCAATAATTTTAGCGACGTAAAATGTTTATAATCACCAAATTTCCACAATTCTAATGTATCTAAATGCGGAACTTCCCAAGGTTTTTTACCAAATAAATTCAGCTTGTCGGGTAATGCTACCGAATTAATAATCATTCTTCGGGCAATGAACGGAATGTCAAATTCTTTGGCATTATGTCCGCATAAAACATGCTGGGCACCATTGTAATGTTGGTTCAATAAATTAGAGAAATCTTGAAGAATTTTCTTTTCTTCTCCCCAAAAACTAGTTACCCTAAAATTTCTAACATCTGCTTTGTTGACAAAATAACCTACAGAAATAGTAATGATTTTACCAAATTCGGCCCAAATTCCAGCACGCTCGTAGAAATCTTCAGGAGTAACTTCGTCTTTGCGTTGGTATTGTGTTTTTTGCTCCCAAAGTTTTTTGGTTTCTTCGTCCATTCCTAAATAACTCGTTTCTTGAGGAACAGTTTCAATATCTAAGAATAAGATATTGTTAAGGTTAATTTTTTCAATCATATGTTTATTAATTAAAAGACTTTGTATTTTTTACTTAAAAAGATTAAAACGGTTATAATTATTATGAAAAGTATTGTTAACAAAAAACCTTTTTTTTTATTTGAAGATTGAATCCTTTCTTTAATTTCATTGTTAATTTTTTTTTGCTCAGAATCAGATGGATTTGGTAATTTTTTTTCACCTTCATTAATTAGCGAACCATATTCTATTAAATTTGATTTCTTCGTTACTAATGATTCTCTTCTAGAAACCTTTTTAGATTCGTTTATTTTCTGTCGATTTTGTAATCCTGAAAAGTGACTATTCATAATTAGAATATTATTTCTTTCTTTTTCCTAACATTTCATATGCTTCTTCCACATAGACATACAAGTCTTCACTATGAGGATCAAATGAAGTTTGAATACCTTTTAAATGACCAAGACGTACAATAATTAAGTTATCTTGAGGGATTACAATTACAAATTGCCCTAAATGACCACGCATGTAATACAAATCTTTACCCAAAAAATTGTGTAGCCACCATCCATAACCATATTGTGGGCTTTCTGAAAAACGAGGTGTAATGCATTTTTTAATAAACGCTGAGTCAAGAATTTGATTTCCTCTCCAATTTCCATTATTTAAGTACAGTTTTCCAAAACGCGCAAAATCACGAGCGTTACTTGCAATACAACAATAGGCTTTTTCAATTCCATCATCATTATGGTCTAATTGCCATAGTGCTTCATTTTCTGCGCCCATAGGTTGCCAGAAATTTTTTGAAACATAGTCTGACAAGTATTCGCCTGTAGCTTTTTCAATACACATGGCTAACAATTGTGTTGCGCCGCTTAAATATTTGAAAGATTGTCCTGGTTTTTCATTGATTTCTAACCCAAGCATTACCTTCTTTAAATCGTCATCAAAATAGGCACGCGTAACAATAGAAAGTGGACTGTAATATTTTTCATCCCAATTTAATCCTGAAGCCATTGATGATAAATCACCTACCGTAACCTCTTTTGCAAATTCGCCTTTTAACTCAGGGATAAAATCGATTACTTTTTGATCTAAATTTTTAATTTTTCCTTCCATAATAGCTTTACCAAGCGCCATGGTAATAACGCTTTTTGCCATTGAAAATGAATTCGACTTTGAATCTTTGCTATAACCGTCAAAATAACTTTCGTGAAAAATACTATCGTTTTGAATGATTATAAATGCAGCGGTTTCTAATGCTGCATGGTTTTTTTCTAAAGTTGATGTTGCGTTTACTGAATTATAATCTTTGGCAATTGCCCATGGTTGAGCAGTTCCTTTTTTTATTTCTCTATTAGGAAAATCTTTATAATCTTCTAAAAAGGCAGTGGTATATCCTTTAAAATAGATGGTTCTAACTGCACGAAGTAAATAATCGACATCAAAAATGTACATTAAGACAATTATAGATGCTAGTACTATTGCGAACCATTTGAAAAAACTTTTTAAAAACTTCATGTCTTCATTTTAATAATGTGATATAAAAGTAAGAAAAAAGAATATTTTTAGATGAGTTTTAGAAAAGAGTTTGTTGCTTAACTGGATTTTCATGGTCTATGAGCCACTTTTTACGCCAAAGTCCACCTGCATATCCTGTAAGAGAACCATCAGAACCAATAACTCGATGACAAGGAACAACTATCCAAAGAGGATTTTTACCATTAGCCGAAGCAACGGCTCTTATAGCTTTTACATCACCCAGCTGTTTTGATAAGTCTAGATAAGAAATAGTTTTTCCGAAGGGAATTTCTAAAAGTGCATTCCAAACCTTTTTTTGAAAATCAGTTCCTTTTGGATTCATTAAAAACGAAAAAATGGTTCGTCTTCCTTCAAAATATTCATTTATTTCTTTAACCGCCAATTTCAACTCTAATGGAATTGTTTTAGAAATTTCACCCTCTTGTAGTATTGATATAAGGCATATACCGTTTTCATCGCCTTTAATTTTTGCCGTTCCTAATGGAGTATTTATAAAAACTGTTTCCATTTTATAAATATAAAAAAAACCACTCAAAAATGAGTGGTTTTCTAACCTTAAGATGTAATAGTTGAATTAATATATTTTATTTTACTGAACCTTTAATGATTAGAACTTTTGGTGCAGTTCCTTCTTCATTTGTTGTTACAGTAATTGTTTTATGAAAATTTCCTGGAGCGGCCGCATTATAAGTTGCTTCAACAATACCTTTTTCTCCTGGTTTAATTGGTGTTTTAGTATAATTAGCAGCTGTACAACCACAAGATGGCTTTACATTTGTCAGTAAAACTGTTTCTTTTGTAGTATTAGTAAAAGTAAATTCGTAAGTTACTGGTTTACCTTTTTCAATATCACCAAAATCGTGAGTTTCATTTTCCCACTTCATTAATGAGTTTGTTGCCGGAACCGAAGCTTCAGGAGCTATTGCTTTTTTTGTTTCAACTGATTGAGCAAAAGAAATTGTTGATATAAATAATACTAGAATTGATAATTTTAATGTTCTCATAATATAAATATTTGTTTTTTTATAATTTTGATAAGCAAATCTAATAAGTAAATAGTAGATTTGTTGTTAAGCATTCATTAATAGTTGTTAATGACATGTTAACACGAATTTTAAAATGAAACTAAACAGACTAAATGTAGTTATTATTATAGGTTTCCTTGCAATTATAGGAACTATGATTATGCAGTTATTTTTATTAAA
>JBEDTP010000163.1:0-3582 GCA_040119075.1 Flavobacterium sp. | reverse complement strand
AATGTCAAATACTTTTTGTGAAAGATTTTGTGCTAGCTTTTCCAAAGTTTTAAAGTCAGCATCATTTTCAGCTTCTAAACAAATGGGAATAGAAGAGAAGTCAATTTCCTTATCTTTTGAAAATGTTTGCAACGGATAAAAAACACCTTTTCTGTTTTTAGAATTAAGAACCGAAAGCTCAGAAGTTCCAGAAGTATGCACGACTAATCTATTGGTAAAAGGTAAATTATTAGAAACTTCTGCAATTGCATTGTCAGAAACCGAAATAATATACACATCCGCTTCTTTAATGTCATTATAATTAGACGTTATTTTGACTTCATCAATTAAATGAAGTATGCTTTCCTTATTACGAGCAAAAACTTGAACCAAATTAACATTTACAGCAGTTTGCATCACTTTAATTAAGTGTTGTGCTACATTTCCACTGCCAATAATGACGACTTTAATCATGTGGCTAAGTTAACCAATTTCTTTATGATAAGAATAAACAAAAAACTCCAAAATTACATTTAGGAGTTTTTTGTTTTTAACGTTCTGTTGTATTTAATGATGCAGTAAAATCAGGAATATAATTATATGCGACACCAAAATATATATCACAAAACTGTACATTCATTTTATTATTTGAATCATACTTTATATAAACATATCCATTACTAGCTGCAAAATAATAATTATAAGTACCGTTTAAAATCACTTCATTAGTTGTAATAGTAGAAAATGAATTTACGATTTTATAAATTCCAGGAACTGGAACCTCATGTTTTGAAAACTCTAAATTATATGAAACTTGAGATCCCGAACAATGGAAACGATAATTAGTGTTATAATTAGTTGTATATGCACTAGTGATGACTTTTGTGCCGTAAGTTGTCATAATAGAAATATTATTGCTTAAAGAACATGATGGTGTTGGTTCAACAATATTTATATAAATTATTCCATAATCACTCTCACAATTGTCATAAATAAATTTAACTTTATATTCACCACTCATATCAGTTGTAGCAAATCTAATTTTAGGCTCTCTTTCAAATGATTCGAAACCATTTGGACCAGTCCAATGATAGTTTACATAACCTCCAAGTTCTTGCACAGATAGCTCAATAGTATTAGCTTTATATACATTTGTTGTTACTGCCGTAGGTATTGGTGTTTCTATGTTACATGAATTATTGTTATTATTTGAAGAAGTTGAATCACTAGGTTCACAACTTGAAATAATTATTATTAAAATGTTTAATAAAAATAATCTTCCTTTTAAAATTTGTCTCATAGTTTTTAGTTTTATCTTAAAGTTGCTCCAAGTTGTTTTTCAAAATTTCCTTGTAGTTTACTCATTATTTTTTCAATTTGAGTATCAGTTAAGGTTTTTGAATTGTCTTGAATGGTAAAACTTACTGCGTATGATTTTTTGCCTTCTGGTAAGTTATTACCCTGATAAACATCAAACAAGCTTACTTCTTTTAAAAGTGTTTTTTCAGTTTGTTTTGCAATTGCATATATGTTTTCAAAACTTACAGATTCGTCTAATAAAAGCGATAAATCTCTTCTAACTTCAGGATATTTTGGAATATCAGTAAACTTAATTTTATTAGAAACATATTTTTGAATTCTATTCCAATCAAAATCAGCATAAAAAACTTCTTGTTTAATATCAAAATGCTTTAAAATGTTTTTCTTAACCGATCCAAATTCAACTATTGTTTCTTTTCCAATTACTAACGAAACTCCTTCTGAAAGTAAGTCCATTTCTAATGGCAAAGTAGTTACTTTTGTATCTATACCAAGTCTAGAAAGAACCGTATTTACATAACCTTTGAATAAGAAAAAATCTGATTTTGCTGTAGCTTGATTCCAAGTTTCTTCAGAAGTATTTCCAGTAACAAACATGGTTAAGTGCTTGTTTTCTTCATAACCAGATGGAAGTTTATGGTATGTTTTTCCAAATTCGAAGAATTTTAAATCACTGTTTCTTCTGTTAATATTATAAGAAATAGCTTCCAATCCTGAAAACAACATTGATTGTCTCATAGCTGATAAATCGCTGCTTAAAGGATTAAGCATCATTACATTAAATTCACATTTAATTAATTCAGAAAGCTTTGTGTATTCTGGTGACGTTAATGAATTAGCCATCATTTCGTTAAAACCTAAAGAGCAAAGTTGGTTTGCAATTACATTCTGTACTTTAAATTCTTCGGTTCTTGAAGAATTAGAAATAGTAGCATTTAATTTTTGAGAAAACTTAATATTGTTGTAACCGTAAACACGTAATATTTCTTCAATAACATCAATTTCTCTTTGAACATCAACTCTATAAGGCGGAATTGATAATCCAATTCCAGTCTCTGAAATATTATTAATTTTAATATCTAATGAAACAAGTATTTTTTTGATTGTATCTCTTGGTATTTCTTCACCAATAATCTTAGCTGCTTTTTCAAAGTTTAAGAAAACCTGAAAGTCTTCAATTTTCTTAGGATAGAAATCTACAATATCTGAAGTGATTTCTCCACCTGCAACTTCTTGAATTAATAAAGCGGCTCTTTTTAATGCGTATTCTGTAATACTTGGATCAACACCTCTTTCAAATCGGAAAGAAGCATCAGTACTTAAAGTATGTCTTTTTGCTGTTTTTCGAACAGAAACCGGATTAAAATAAGCACTTTCTAAAAATATAGATTGAGTGTTTTCTGTAACCCCAGACTCTTTACCTCCAAATACACCTGCAATACACATTGGTTCTTCAGCATTACAAATCATTAAGTCTTCTTCATGAAGTGTTCTTTCCACATCATCAAGAGTAGTGAATTTTGTTCCAGCTGGAAGTGTTTTTACAATTACTTTATTTCCTTTAATTTTATTAGCATCAAAAGCATGTAACGGTTGGCCTAATTCGTGTAAAACGTAATTGGTAACGTCAACTATATTGTTTTTTGGAGTTAATCCAATTGCTTTTAATCTGTTTTGTAGCCAACTTGGTGATGCTTTAACTTTAATGTCTGAAATAGTAACACCGCAATACCTTGGCGTTGTTTTTTCATTTTCAACCGAAACATCAATTTTTACAGTTCTTTTATCAACTTTAAAACTACTAACTGATGGTGTTATTAATTCGATGTTTTTTCCTTTTAAAACCATTCCAGCTTTTAAATCTCTAGCAACTCCATAATGACTCATTGCATCAGCACGATTTGGAGTTAGGCCAATTTCAAAAACCTCATCTGTTTCAATTTTGAAAACATCTTTTGCTTTAGTTCCTGGTTTAAGAGATTCATCAAGAATCATAATTCCATCGTGGCCCTGGCCAATTCCAAGTTCATCTTCGGCACAAATCATTCCGTGAGATTCTTCACCTCTAATTTTACCTTTTTTTATTTCGAAAGAATTTTCTTCTTTGTCATATAATTTTGTTCCAATAGTTGCTACAGGAACTTTTTGTCCAGCTGCTACATTTGGTGCGCCGCAAACAATTTGTACAGGTGCATTTCCATCACCTAAATCGACAGTTGTGATTTTTAATTTATCAGCATTTGGATGTTGCTCACAAGTTAAAACATGTCCTACAACCACTCC
>JBEDTP010000162.1:0-3587 GCA_040119075.1 Flavobacterium sp. | reverse complement strand
ATATTAATGACTCTACAATAGTAAAAGAGTTCAGTTATAACTATTACATTCCAAATGACAAATGTGCTTGGTCAGATGACGATAAATATTGTGTATTGGTCAAATGGGAAAATTTTGTTCAAGCACCAAATGATTACATAGACAAAGCATTTGACAAAAGGAGTTCAGAAATTTCTAACAAGACTAAAGTAAGGCCATAATGGATAATAAAGATTACCCAAATTACTTTCAAGCTTCTGATAAACTTTCTATAGACTCTCAAAAATACTATCTGAATATTATTAGAGCTGATTTACTTTCTATGATAGTTGCCGCATTGTTGGCAATATATAGTTTCCAAACTACCGAATATAAATTAGGAGTACACATTTTAACAGGTATTTCACTGCTTCTAGGTTTGATATTGACGATAATACTTAAAAGTAAAAAGTATGAAGATATTTGGTATCAAGGAAGAGCACTTGCTGAATCGTGTAAAACAATTACTTGGCGTTTTTCAATGTGTTCAGAGTATTTTGAATCAAATATTTCACCAGAAGAGGTTAAAGAACGGTTTATAACTAGAATAAAAGAAATTGCGAATGAGTTCTCAAATCTCTCGGGTTCTTTAAATGCAAAAATTTTGAATAAAGAGATTATTACGGACAAAATGTTAGAATTAAGGAATTTGTCAGTAAAGGAAAAAAAGGAATATTATATCGAACAAAGAATTGAGAATCAAAAAAAATGGTATGCCGAAAAAGCAGAATGGAACAAAAACAAATCAAACTTTTGGTTTTGGTTAATTATTGTATCACAAGCAGTTGCTTTAATTTCAATTGTCTTTTTAATTAAGAATCCTGATAATAATTGGAATTTAGTAGGACTATTAACTACAATTGCTTCTTCAGCTATTAGTTGGTTGCAAATTAAACAACACCAAGAATTAAAACAGGCTTATACAACTGCGGCAGAAGAATTAAATTTTATAAAAGAGCTATCATATAAAGTTACCAATGACGAACAATTATCTGAGTTCATACTAGACTCTGAGAATGCTATATCAAGAGAACACACTTTATGGATTGCTCAAAGAAGAAAATAACCAATGCCAACAATGTATATAAAAAATAGGCGAAACAGTATTAAAATCAAGGATTTTAGCTCGTATCAAAGTTTGTAATTAACTGAAAATTTAGTGCGTTAAAATCCGCTGATTTGATATACAAGACCGTTTAAAACAATTAAAAAAAACAAAACAAATGATTAAAGATTTATTTTTTACTTTAGTATTAATAGTTTCACACAGCATATTTGCAAATGGAAATCCGATTTTGGTAACCGAATCAACTATTTCATTAAATCTTGACGAAACACAAGAACTCTTTTTCAGTTTTGCAGAAGGCGACATTATAGAGTTCGACTTTGAAATGGTAAAAGGAAAAAACTTAAAAGAAATTGAAGTTTATGAATTACCGAATAACAAAATATTTTCAGATTTCAAAGTAGAGAAATTTTCAAAAAAACAAATCCATATAAGAAACAAAGGACTTTATAAGTTTAAATTTTACAGCTCTTCGCTTACAAAAAGAGTTTGCAGAATAAAAATCTATCGAATTCCAGCAAATGAATCTACAAAGAACTTTAACACAAATTGGAAATGGGAAACAATTCGAGATACTATTTATACACCTTATACAGTTGACAGCATTACAGGTTACAATACAATTAAGTACAAGGAAAAAGTTAGAGAACTCGTTAAAACTGAAAGTGTAGAAGACATTTTGTTTAACAAAAATCAGAGAGTTCACTCTTATTATAATGAAAATAGGAGTTCAACTTTTTTACGTGTTGATTTACCAAATCCTATTTCGACTGAATTAAAAGAAGAAAAGGTAATAGCTTGGGCATATTGGATTGGCGTTGGACAGGAAGCTCAACAAGCATATCAAGAAAATGCTAAAAGTGTTGGAGAATTGGCAAACGGAATAACCTCAATGTATGGAACACCACTTGCAGGTTTGGCAGTCGGCAAGATAACTGAGCTACTAATCCCAAAAACAGGAGAAGACGTATTTTACACTTTCATTCCTGATCACCAGAATGCTGTTAAATTTGTAAATGGTGAACAATATTTACAATTTGACACAGGAAAAGGAATTGCAGCTTACGGTAAAAATTCTAATAGAACTCAAGGAACTTTTTATATTGGACTTCATAATGATAACCAATTACAAGGAATTGATGTCGATGTGAAAGTTGTTGCTGTCAAAGAAGTAAAGACCTTTGAATTTGTGGAATACGATAGAGAAAAACAAGAACCAATAACTGTGACTCTGAACAAGACAAGAATGGATGTTAATAAAACGAAAATTCGAGTTCCAGTTGAATAAAAAACTGGTTTAAAAAACGCATATAATTCATTCCTAGTACTCTCGGTTTTTTATTCTATTTGATAATTTATTTACTAAAACACACAGCGAAATAATACACAACAACGTTGGATATTTTACTAACACAGAACTTAATGTAAAAACTTATTCCCGAAAGTTTAAAATCAGATATTGAAGACGATGTAGTTGAGATTTGTCGTATAACTTTTATTGTTATGGATCCAAAAGAGTACAAGTAAGTTATAAATAAAGAATTTAAAAAAAATGTATACAAAACACTTAAAATTAATATTAATTGTACTTCTGCTATTATGTTTATTGGATATGCCATATGGATATTTTCAGTTTGTAAGATGGTTTTCAATGGTTGCTTTTTCTTATTTAGCGTTAGTAGCTATAAGAGAAGACAAACAAAATGAAATTTTTATATATATTGCTTTAGTGATATTATTTCAACCAATTATAAAAATTGCTTTAGGAAGGATTATATGGAATATTGTTGATGTTTTAGTTGCGTTTGGACTTATATATCTCTTAAAAAAACAAACAAATAAATGAATCAAATTACAAAAGAACATATTTTACAAGCTATTCAAGAAATTGATAAAGAAGGTATCAGAAATGGCAGGCATTCAAGTACGTATGATTTAGTTTTTAATGATAAAAGTTATCCTCCAAAACTGGTTATAAGTATTGCAAATCGTTTTGCAACAGGAGTAGAGTTGGATTCTAGTACTTTTTCAGGTGGAATAGGTACAGATGCTTTTAAGCTAATAGAGAAATACGGATTTAAAATTTTTCCTAAAAAAGATAAAATTACAGAGTTAATTTCTTCGTATAAAGAACATATAAAAGAAACACATTTAAAAGACGAAAAGTACAAGTGGGAATTACTAGAACAATATAAAGGAAGGCCTAATTTAGATTCGAAAGATTTTATAAATGAAATAAAAGGTATTAAATATAATAATTTAATTTACCCTATGGCTCTAGCTGTACTTCACAATATTTTAAATATAGATGAAGAAGTAATTAGATCACTTTTTAAAGATTTATTCAATGAAAGTGTAGGATTATCATCAAGGGTTGAAAAGTTTAGTGACACAACATTAAAAGTGTATCGTGAAAATGGCGGGCAGAGACAGCATCATCAAGACGAACGATCAATTGCAACCTATTTAACATTTTACAATCCAGAAAAATATACTTTTTATA
>JBEDTP010000161.1:0-3633 GCA_040119075.1 Flavobacterium sp. | reverse complement strand
TGTTAGAAGAAGAATATGAGAATGGTTTACTAGTTTATAGTTGTCCATATTTAAATAATAAAAAGAATGGAATTGTAATGTCCGTAAATGAAATTGGTCAAAAAACTGAATGTATATTCGTAGATGGCAAACAAATTAAATAAAAAACCGAACGCACAACAGCGGTTTGCTTCAATGGCTACTTCCGGATTTTCCTATGGAAAATCCGCTGCTGAATGGAATGTTTTGTTATATTTGTAATGGCTTGGTGCTGGTTCAACGCCACTGAGAGCAAGCCGCAGAACGTTGTAAGTAATGCCGAAAAACCCAGAAACCGAATGAAAAAAACAATATTCGAAATTACCAAAATGGACTGTCCTTCAGAGGAAAATCTAATCCGAATGAAATTGGACGGAATTTCAAGTATTGCGAATTTGGACTTTGATATTCCGAACCGAAAACTGACTGTTTTTCACAGCGGAGAATCCGACCAAATCGAAAAGTCCGTTATTGAACTAAATTTAGGCGGAAAGAAAATCTCGACCGAACAGACCGACCAAACAGAATTTAATGAAAATGCAAACCAAAAAAAGCTACTTTGGTCTGTACTTGCAATCAATTTTGCCTTTTTTATTATCGAAATGACAACAGGAATAATCTCAAAATCAATGGGTCTTGTTGCCGATAGTTTGGATATGCTTGCCGACAGTTTCGTATACGGAATTAGCTTGTTTGCGGTTGGCGGAACGTTGATTAAGAAAAAGCGGATTGCAAAACTTGCTGGATATTTTCAAATAACACTTGCGATTATTGGATTTGTGGAAGTTTTAAGAAGATTTTTTGGAAACGAGAAACTTCCCGATTTTTCGACAATGATTATCGTTTCGATTTTTGCACTTATTGCAAACGGAATTTGTCTTTACATTTTGCAAAAGTCAAAAAGCAAAGAAGAGGCTCATATGAAAGCGAGTATGATTTTCACATCAAATGACGTGATTATCAATTTAGGAGTAATAATTGCTGGAATTTTGGTAAATTGGTTGAGTTCGAGCAAACCTGATTTGATTATCGGAACAATCGTTTTTGTTTTGGTAATTCAAGGAGCATTTAGAATATTGAAATTAAGTAAGTGAATAAAAAAGCACTACTTACAACAATGTATAAAAATAATAGCGGTTTAATCGCTAAAACGAAAGTTAGAAAATATAAAAAAGGTCTGTGTTTAACTGAAAAGATATTGCGTAAAAATCCGCTACTATTCTTATACTAGACCGTTGTACCCAATTAATACGGAACGTAGAATGAACTACATAGAACCACAACCATTTTTAAGGTCATTTACTTGCCCTCATTGCGGAACCTTATCTAAACAGGAATGGAGACGACTTGATTGGGAACATCATAGAGGATATGAACACGTAGAGGAATACCCTATAAGAATTGGAACTTGTGACCATTGCAATGACAGTACTTTATGGGTTTTTGACAAATTGTTATTTCCTGACAATGGAAACGCACCTTTTCCAAATCCAGAAATGCCTGAAAACGTTTTGAAATTATATAGAGAAGCAGCATCAATCCACTCTAAATCACCACGAGGTGCAGCAGCACTTTTAAGACTTGCGATTCAAGTATTGACTAAGGAATTAGGAGAAGAAGGAAAAAACATTAATACAGACATTGGAAATTTAGTTAGTAAAGGACTTCCAACAATTGTTCAACAATCATTGGATATTGTTAGAGTTACGGGAAATGATGCCGTTCATCCTGGACAAATTGATACAGATAATCCAGAAACTGTTGGACAGCTTTTTAAGTTGGTAAATGTCATCGTTGAATATATGATTGATTTGCCAAAAAGAGTTGGTGGAATTTATGACAGTTTACCCGATGGAAAGAAAAACGGAATTGAACAAAGAGATAAAAAATAACTGGGTACAACAATGGCTATAAGTAATTGCTTGTTCTCGCCTACTTCTGAAAATCCTCGCGGATTTTCAGTTTGGTGTGTACTTGCAAAGTTAAGTGCTAACCCACGCAACTACTCATAGCCGAGACCGTTAGTGGTAATGTTAAAATCACGAAATCAAAAAAATCAGATATGAAAAAGGTAATATTATTTATTTATATTTTTTGTTTTACTATAAGTTCATGCAAACAAGAAAATCAGCATAATAAATTAGAAACTGAATCGAAAGAAAAAAAAGATTCAGTTGTAACAACAAATATTATAAATGAAAATATTCAGAAAAAATATTCTTCGGTAAACTTTACTGAATGTTCAGTAAAAGTCGAACAAAGTTTTAAAGCATCTTATGATTTCGAAACGGATAAAATTATCGATGTTGATAAAAATTCAGAAAGAATTAAAGATATTGATTATATAATTCACATTTCAAATAAAAATATCATAATCACTCAAAAAAACGGAAACATTATTGAGAATTTTCATGTCATAAAAAAGAATTTCAATAAAGATTTAAGTCTTTTTAATTACTTGATAGAAAAAAATGGTGATAAATTTAAATTTTCGCATATCATTGATGTAGACGGTAGTTACAGTTATTTTACATTCAGAAATAAAAACACTTTAAGAGTGTATTTAACCGAAAAATATTAGATGAAAAATAATAAATCTATAATTGACAACTATAATTTACTAAGTAATTTAATCAATCCTTTCATATCTGAATTGAAAATTAATCAATCTAAGAATCAACAAAAAATATTAGAAGTTTGTCATGTTGGAAAATTTCTAATATCTTTTGAAAATCAAATACAAATTGATAGTTTAACCGAAAAACCAGATTTCATTTTAAATTTTAACAACGAAAAAATTGGTCTTGAACATCAAATAGTTATAGATTCAAAAAGCAAAGAAAAAGAAGGTTATTATGAAAATATCTTTTCTAAAGTTGAATCTGAATTAAAAAAAGACGAGAGTTTACCAAATTTTTTAATCAACTGTTTTATCAAGCCAGACTTGAACCATAAACTTGAACAGAAAAGAGAAATCGAATTAATTATAAAAGATGTCATAAAAGAATATTTAACAAACAACACATTTACTGAAAATCCAATTATAAGTCAATTAATGAAAATGCCTCATTCTGGAAAGAATGTTAATGTAAATTTTGGCGCATGGATGCAAAAAAAAATTACCAAAGAAATTATTTTAGAAGCCATTCAAAAAAAAGAAAATAAAGTTAGAAACTACATTGAAAACAGTTTTGACAAACAATGGTTATTACTTGTTATTGGCAGTAATGGAGAAAGTTCATTTGAAATGGATAATAACATTCATCTCGATATTGATAGTAAATTTGAAAGAATTTATATTCTTGAAGATTTTGATAACATTTTACATCAAATTAAATAAAAACACTACCACTAACAAGCGTTTGGCAAGATTGCGAATTTTGTGGTAAGTTCACGTTTGCGTTTAGCAAGAATTTTTATCTTTAACGGAAAATAATTCGTTCCGAAGTTCGCAACTTCGCCAAGCGTCGAAACATTAGTAGCAAGCTCTAAACAGCACGTAAAAAACACTTTAAACATGATACAGCTAAATGTAAGTTTTGGAATATTTGCCTTTTTGCCTCAAGGATGGATATTTATGGCATTCGTGATTTTAATTGAATGTTTGTCAATTTC
>JBEDTP010000160.1:0-3660 GCA_040119075.1 Flavobacterium sp. | reverse complement strand
CAGTTTCAATTTTAGAAAACAATTTAAATGATAGAATTCAAACCAATAATAATATAATAAGTAAAAACTTTTCACATATAATTACTAATGCATTGCTTTTTTTAGATGTATTAGCTTTTCATTATTACTTAGCAAAAGATGATTTTACAACTAAATATTTGAAAGATTTTGAACTTATCTGCATCAAAATTGTATCATTAGCATTTTCAATTAAAAAAGAAAAATCTAATTATGATGAACTATTAGTAAAGCTTTTTGAAAACTCATTGCGTTATACAAAATTTAAGAGTGCTGGAAACTTACAATTAGGTACTATCCCACTAGAAAAATATAATTTTGAAATTGAGAAATTATACATTTTAGATTTAGCTCAAATGGCACTTTGGAGTGATGAGTTATTAGAAGTAGATGAAAGTTTGTTTTTAAATAAATTAGCACATAAACTTTCAGTATCAGAAAACAACCTTTTAGAAAGTACAGTAACAATTAATAGTTTTATCAAAGAATATAAAAATGATATTCCATTCTTCAATTATTCAAATCCAGTAAAGCACTTTTATGATCAAACGAATAATACCGTTACAAAGTTAATAACACGAAATAAAAAAAGACTCACAAAAGAGATTATTGAAAGTAAAGAACTTATGATTTTACTTGCAAAATCTACTACTAGAGAGCTTGATTCAGATGAAAAAAAGAAAGTAAAAAAACAGTTGTTAGACATCTGTAAATCAGTGCCTTCATTAACTATTTTTTTACTTCCAGGAGGAGGAATACTTTTACCCATTTTAATAAAGTATATTCCTCAACTATTACCTTCTGCTTTTAATGAAAATTTAGAAGATTAAAATTTTAATTGATAAACATCGTCTAAGTCTTTATCACAACTAAAGTTTACACCTAAATCTGTTACATAACCAGAATTTAAACCATAAACCCAACCGTGAATACTTAATTCTTGGCCATTTTTCCATGCAGATTGAACAATAGATGTTTTTGCTAAATCAAAAACTTGTTCTTTCACATTTATTTCAACAAATTTATTAAATCGTTCATTTTTGTCAGCTATAGCATTTAATTCATCTTGATGAAAACGATACACATCTTTTATATGTCTAATCCAATTATCAATAATACCAATAGAATTATTTTCCATTGCTGCTTTTACTCCTCCACAACCATAATGACCACAAACTATAACGTGTTTTACTTTAAGTGCATTTACAGCATAATCTAGAACACTTAACATATTCATATCACTATGAACAACCATATTTGCAATGTTTCTATGTACAAAAACTTCACCTGGTTCGGCGCCAATAATTTCATTTGCAGGTACGCGACTATCTGAACATCCTATCCATAATAATGGTGGTTGTTGACCTTCAGCCAAGTTGTTAAAATATTCGGGGCAAATTTGAAGCTTTTCTTCAACCCATTTTTTATTATTCTCTAATATTTTTTTATAGAAATCGCTCATAAATTGTGTTTGGCTCTAATCAAATATAGAACAAAAAAACGCCAAACTAAATATATTTGGCGCTTTTAAAATTTAAAATTATTTATTAATGTCTTAAGTCAGCTATTGAAAAAGAAGGATTTAGTTCGTCTTTTATATACATCACTTCATCATAAAAAGTTACTGTTCCTGTTTCAATATCATGCATAGCACCAACTATACCTATTGAGCCTTCTTCAACCATTTGTTCTAAAACAAAACTTCTTTCTATAATATTTTTTACACTTCTTTTTACATTGATTGCGGATACATTTTCTACGAAAGTTTCATTCTTAGCATTTCTATTTTCTTTTGTGTCATTCTCTTGATAAACTGCCGGTTGAATTTTAGACAATAATTCTGTCAAATTTCCCATTTCTACATGGTCACAAGCTCCTTTTACAGCGCCACATTTACTATGACCTAAAACAACAATTAGTTTTGAACCTGCAACTTTACATGCAAATTCCATACTTCCTAAAATATCAGTATTTACAATATTTCCTGCAATTCGAACAGAGAAAATATCACCTAAACCTTGATCAAATATTAATTCTGCGGATGTTCTACTGTCAATACAACTTAAAATAGTTGCAAATGGCCATTGCCCATCACTAGTTTCATTAACTTGCTCTAATAAATTTCTATGTGCTTTTAAATTATTTACGAATCTGTGATTTCCTTCACTCAATAATTCTAAAGCTTTTCTTGGTGTAATTTGTGATTGAAGTTCTTTATTTAGTGTTTTCATAATTATTAATTTGTAAATTATTTATTAGTTATTCAGTTATTGGTATTAATTTGAAAAATTCAATATAACTTGGTGGATTTTCTATTACTCCACGTTCAGAAATTAATTTAATACTTATATTTCTAGCTTTAGCTTTAATTGCAAAATCTTCTAAAATTTCAACAATATCATTATCTAAATATCTCGTATTTCTAACATCTAATTCTAAATAAGAGTCATTAGGAAGGCTTTCTAATTCTTTTAAAATTGCACCTTTGTTAAAGAATGTAACTTCTTCAGCTAAAGTCATTTTCATTTTGTTACTTCCATTACTAACCTCTTCTTTATGCAAGAAGTGTGAATTTTGATAACTTTTTATAAGTATAATAACAATTCCAACAGCTAACCCTAATGCAATCCCTTTTAATAAATCGGTAAATACAATTCCTGTAACCGTAATAATAAATGGCAAAAATTGTTTCCAACCTAAATCATACATTGTCTTAAACAAAGTTGGCTTTGCTAACTTATACCCAACAATTAGTAAAATTGCAGCTAGAACAGATAATGGAATCATGTTTAATAATTTAGGAATAATAATAACCGAAATTAAAAGCAACAAACCGTGAAAAATAGCCGATAATTTACTTTTTCCTCCAGATTGAATATTTGCAGAACTTCTAACTATTACTTGTGTAATTGGCAATCCTCCTATTAGTCCTGAAATTATATTTCCCGTTCCTTGTGCAAATAACTCTTTATTTGTAGGTGTTACGTTTTTTTCTGGATCTAATTTATCAGTTGCCTCTACACATAATAGTGTTTCTAAACTTGCAACTAATGCAATTGTGAATGCTACAATCCAAACATCAACATTTGTAATTACTCCAAAATTTGGAAAACTAAACTGACCTAAAAATGAATCAAAACTATCTGGAACTGGAACACTAACTAGGTGTGAGGCTGCTATACTTAAAGTATTATTGCCTTGTGTTAAATTAAAAAAGATAATACCAATTACAACAGCCACTAAAGGACCTTGAATAATATGAAATATTTTCCCTTTTTTAGACAATACTTTATCCCAAAGAAGCAAAACTCCTAAAGCAATTACTCCCATTAATAAAGATCCTAAAATAATATGATCTGAAATATGGGCAATTGCTGAAAAAGTATTTTCTCCCGATTTTTCGATAAAACTATCAGCACCTTCTGCTTCTAAGTCATAGCCAAAAAAATGTGGTATTTGTTTCAGAATAATAATAATTCCTATTCCAGTTAACATTCCTTTAATTACCGATGAAGGAAAATAATAACCAATAATACCTGCTTTTAAAATACCAAAAACAATTTGAATTATTCCTCCTAAAACAACGGCTAATAAAAAATTTTGATATCCTCCTAAAGTTCCTATTGAGGTTAATACAATTGC
>JBEDTP010000159.1:0-3671 GCA_040119075.1 Flavobacterium sp. | reverse complement strand
GAATACTTGTAAATCCACTTTCTTTACCTTCAACTACATACATTAATGAACCTATAAAAACAGTACTAATCAATACAAAATAGATAAATACAACTATTTTATTCCTACTAGCAATTAAAGCTTCTCTTAAATGTAATGATTGTCCTGTAAATTTTGGGTGATTAAGAATTTTGAATAATCGTAATAATCGAAATGCTCTTACTATTGTTAATACACTTGTCCCTGTTAAGAAAAGCGAAAGATACATAGGTAAAACAGCAATTAAATCTATGATTCCATAAAAACTAAATATGTATCTTATAGGTTTTCTTGTCGTTATAATTCGAAGTATATATTCAATCGTAAAAAAAGCAGTAATAATCCATTCTAAAAAAACAACTTCATTATGGTATTTAGTATCAAAACCTTCAACAGTTTCAAGCATAACTAAAATAACACTTAATACAATAACTCCTAAAAGTATTAAATCAAATAACCTTCCAGAAACAGTATTTGTTCCATAAATGACTATATAAATTTTTTGTCTTATTTTTTCTAAGAATGTTTTTGTTTGTAGCATTTTCACCATATAAAAACAAAGATACCAAAAAGTTTATCAATTAAAATCGAATTATTTTTAAGGCTTTCTTTTTCCTTATGTACGATTGAATTATAGTTCTAACGTCTTTGTTGTTTTGCATAGGAATAATAATCTTATTTAATATTTCTATGTTTGTAATTTGATAATTTAAATCGTAAAATGCAAAACCTTTATAAATACCATTTTCAATAAGTACAGCTGTTCGTTCACTTTTATTTCTTCCTACATCAACAACTATCATGTTTTGATTTTCAAAAGAATTTTTAGCAATACATTCTTTTACTCTTAAGTTATAATCCTTTGGAGATTCTTTATCAATACAGGCTCCGTAACATTGCTCTATATCATATTGAAAACAACTTTTTTTAGTATCGTATAAGCCATTTATTTTTTGACATAAATTAAATTGTTCTGTCATACGAAATAAAGCATTTTTTGCATCTTGAGTAGTTGTAAAAGAAGTGATTTCTTTTTTTCTTCCATCAGATTTAGCAATTTTAAAAGCCAAATATCCTTTTTCGTTTTCTTCAACATATAAAGCCCACGGAAACAAAGTTTTTCGTTGAGATCTATTGTAAATAGGTTTGTTGATTTTTATTTCTTCACTTTCTTTCAATAAAGCGACTAATTCGCTTCCTGTTTCTTCAAAAGTAACTGCATAAGCTTCGCGCTGTAATTTCTTGCTTTTTGTACTTGTTCCTGTAAAATGCTGATTAATTCTTTTCTTTATGTTTTTACTTTTACCAATATAAATGATGTCGCCTTTTTCATTGTGAATATAGTAAATTCCTGTTTTAGAAGGCATTGTTTCTACTAAATCTAATAATTTTGGGCTTAATCCCGATTTTACTTCGGTTTTAATAAAGCTCTTTACAATTTCTTTGGTTGCATCTTTTGAAAGTAATAGTTTAAAAAGTTTTACAGTAGCTAATGCGTCTCCACTAGCTCTATGTCTGTCCGTTACTGGAATTCCTAATGAGCGCACCAATTTTCCTAAACTATATGATTCTTGTTCTGGAATTAATTGTTTAGAAAGTTCAACTGTACAAAGTGTTTGTTTTTTGAAGTCGTAGCCTAGTCTTCTAAATTCGGTTTTTAAAATTCGATAATCAAAAACAGTGTTGTGTGCTACAATAATACATCCTTCGGTAATTTCAATAATTCGTTTTGCAATTTCATGAAATTTTGGTGCAGAACGAAGCATGGCATTGTTTATACCCGTTAGTTTCACCACAAAAGGTTGAATTGGTTTTTCTGGATTTACTAAACTAATGAATTGGTCTACTACTTCATGACCATTGTATTTGTAAATGGCAATTTCAGTAATTCCTTCTTCATTATATTGTCCACCAGTGGTTTCTATGTCGAGTATGCAATACAAGTATTCAGTTGTTAGTGTTCAGTTTGTTTTATTCTTAAATCAAAAATCGTTAATCTTCCATCATCAAAATTCAATTGCAATTTCAAAAAATCAACTTCAATATATCTTCAACTTTTTTAAAATTGAATTTTGCTCTTGTTCTTGCAATTGTTAATTTCTGCCTCCAAAGATACTACTTCCTATTCGAACCATTGTACTTCCGCAAGAAATTGCGAGTTTGTAATCGCCGCTCATTCCCATTGATAGGGTTGTAGGTTGTAGGTTTTGGGTTTTAGGTTGATTTTGTAAATTATCAAAAATGTCTTTCAAATGTTTAAATTCTTTTTCAATTTGCGTTTGATTATCTGTGAAAGTAGCCATTCCCATTAAGCCAACAATTTTAATATTTTTAAGTTCTTTAAACTCTTCTGAAATAAGAATTTCTTCTAATTCCTTTTCATCTAAACCAAATTTACTTTCTTCTTCGGCTATAAAAATCTGAAGTAAGCAATCTATGACTCTATTGTTTTTTGCCGCTTGTTTGTTGATTTCGTGTAATAATTTTAAACTATCAACACCATGAACCAAACTCACAAATGGCGCCATGTATTTTACCTTGTTGGTTTGTACATGTCCTATCATATGCCATTGAATGTCTTTTGGCAATTGTTCCCATTTTTCAGCCATTTCTTGGATTTTATTTTCTCCAAAAATACGCTGACCAGCATCGTAGGCTTCCATTAAATCGGTAACAGGTTTTGTTTTAGAAACCGCTACAAGTGTTACATTTTCTGGAAGTTGGGATTTTATGTTGTTGAGGTTTGTTACTATTGGCATTAGTTAGGATATTTATGGTTGATAATATCAAATAGTAATGAATTAATTTTAAGTCTTAGACCTAATGAAAATGGATTTGATATTTCTTTGAAAGAATAAAGATTGTTTTCACTTAATTCTACTTCAAATTTTTCTTCAATATTAGTTTTTTTATTAATTCTCGAAATAGATATTTTTACTAAAATTGGATTTTCATTTGAAAAATAAAATTCATAAAAATGATTTATCTTATTTTCTTTATCAATTGTGTTTTCTCCGTAACTAGAATAAATAGGTTTTTTATTAAAAAAAATCTCTGTTAAATTAAATCCTCCTATTGTTTTTTTATTTTTCTTGATAATTCCACTTGATTGAATTTTGTTTTTTGAAGTTTTAGCAAGGCTATCAATTTCAGGAATAGATAGTCTTTCACTTTGTGAAAAACAAAATGAAGTAAAAAAGAATAACAAAAATATTTTTTTCATTTATAAGTATTATGAGATTTCTCCTTCGTCGAAATGACAAAGTTGTGTCTTTTCTTTTTTCTTTTTTCTCTTGGTTCTTTTTTCTAAAGCTCATACACTACAAGTCCACTTCTAAACTTAGGTTCAATGTACGTACTTTTTGGAGGCATAATTAAATTGTTATCAGCAAATGCTTTAATTTCATTAATGTTGGATGGATATAGCATAAATCCAACAGCAAATTCGCCATCATCAACCTTTTCTTTAATTGCAGTAACCGATTGCTTTCCAGAAATGTAATCAATACGTTCGTCGTTACGTAAATCGCCAATTCCTAACAAAGGCTGTAATACTGTATCGTACAATATTTGAGCGTCGAGTTTTTGTTTTATTCCTTCTCTTTTTTCTTTGTGTTTGAAGATTAATGCATAGAATTTTTCATCTAAATACA
>JBEDTP010000158.1:0-3681 GCA_040119075.1 Flavobacterium sp. | reverse complement strand
ATGAAAAATTGAGAGCCATTTGTTCCAGGACCAGCGTTTGCCATAGACAATACTCCTGGTCTATCGTGTTTTAATTCAGGATGAAATTCATCGTCAAACTTATAACCTGCATCACCTGTTCCTGTTCCTTGTGGACAACCACCTTGAATCATGAAATCTGGAATAACACGGTGAAATTTCAATCCGTTATAATATGGAGTTCCCATTGGTTTTGCAGTGTTTTCTAACTGACCTTCAGCTAAACCAACAAAATTACCAACAGTTCCTGGTGTTTTATCATGAGTTAATTTTACTAAAATACTTCCTTTTGGCGTATTAAATTTTGCGTAAATTCCGTCTTGCATGTTTTTGTTTTTTTAATTTAAAGTGCAAATTTACTAATAATTTTTGACTATTTTTGGTTAATTAGAAGCAGAAAAATATCAATTCAATCACTTTTTGTCCTGCTGTCCGTTATATCTTTAAATTGCTACAAATGTCATACTGAGCTTGTCGAAGTATCTTGGCAATTTAAAGGATACCAATTCCATCAGGGCTATACATCATAATTCATTTTCAATATGAAAGCAGAAAATTACCTAGAAATTAACAAACAAGCTTGGAACAACCAAGTTCCAGTTCATTTAGATTCTGATTTTTATGATATGGAACACTTTTTAAAAGGCAAAAATTCATTACCTCAAATAGATATCGATTTATTAGGAAATATTAAAGGAAAACGAATTTTACATTTGCAGTGTCATTTTGGACAAGATTCACTTTCAATGGCAAGAATGGGTGCAAAAGTTACTGGAGTAGATTTATCAGATAAAGGCATTGAAAAAGCACAAAAATTAAATAACGAACTTAGTTTAGATGCTACATTCATTTGTTGCAACGTTTACGATACTTTAGAACATATTACAGAACAATTTGATATTGTTTATATCAGTTATGGAACAATTAGTTGGTTACCCGATTTAGATAAATGGGCCACTATCATTTCTAAAGCTTTAAAATCAAATGGAAAATTTATTTTTGTAGAGTTTCATCCTGTAGTTTGGATGTTTGACGACAATTTTACCAAAATTCAACACCATTATCATAACGAAAAACCAATTATTGAAGAATATACTGGAAGCTACGCAAATAAAGATGCGGATATAAAAACAGATTATATTGGTTGGAATCATTCTCTTTCTGAAGTTTTTCAAGCATTAATGAATAATGGTTTACAGATTGAACATTTCGAAGAATATGATTATTCTAATTACAATTGTTTCAATGAAACGGTAGAATTTGAACCTGGAAAGTTCAGAATCAAACATTTGGAAAATAAAATTCCTATGATGTATAGTTTAACAGCAATAAAAAAATAATTATGAAAAGTATTTTTAATCCCACAGACAATCAAGAATTGGTAAATAGAATCAATCAATTAACGCCTGAAAGCAAAGCCGTTTGGGGAAAAATGACAGTAGATCAAATGTTGAGTCACTGCCAAGCTCCAATTGATGTTGCAGCTGGAAATTTATCATTAAAAGCAAACTTTATTATGCAAATGCTTGGTAAAATGCTAAAATCAAAAATTTTAAAAAGCCCATATTTTAAAAAAAATAGTCCAACAACTCCATCTTTTATAAGAACAGGAAAATATAGTTTTGAAACAACAAAAGAAGAACTAATTGAAAGAATTGAAAAGTTTGCGACTGAAGGACAAGCTGTAATTAAAAATCAAACACATCCTTTTTTTGGTAAAATGACATATGAAGAATGGGATAAACTACATTATATGCATTTAGATCATCACCTAAGACAATTTGGCGTTTAATATTTTTGTTCATATAAACTTTGTAACTTTGCACGTTTAACATTGCAATCCCTATAAAATGCGCATTGACATCATTACCGTTTTACCAGATTTACTCAGAAGCCCTTTTGAAGGTTCTATTATGAAAAGAGCCATCGAAAAAGATTTGGTAGAAGTTCACTTTCATAATCTTAGAGATTATACAAAAAACAAACAAAGAAGTGTTGATGATTATCAATATGGCGGAGGCGCTGGTATGGTTATGAATGTACAACCTATTGATGATTGCATATCAAAACTAAAGTCTGAAAGAAATTACGATGAAATTATATACATGACACCAGATGGTTCAACTTTGAATCAAAAAATGGCTAATTCAATGTCTATGTATGAAAACATAATTATTTTATGCGGACATTATAAAGGAGTAGATCAAAGAGTTCGTGATTTACACATTACTAAAGAAATTTCAATAGGTGATTATGTTCTTTCTGGTGGAGAAATTGGTGCAATCGTATTTTGTGATGCTATAATCCGCTTAATTCCAGGAGTTTTGTCTGATGAAACTTCAGCTTTAACAGATAGTTTTCAAGACAATTTACTTTCACCACCCATTTATACTAGGCCCGCAGAATACAAAGGAATGAAAGTTCCAGATATTCTTTTAAGTGGAAATTTTAATAAAATTGAAGAATGGCGTGAACAAAAAGCTTTAGAACATACAAAAAACAGAAGACCTGATTTATTGGAATAATAGATTTATAGATTACTCAAACTTTCAAAATATTGGTTTTTTAATTCAACTTATATAAATCAATAAAAATTTGTAATTCATAATTCATAATTCATAATTATTTTTTAACTTTGCATCCAGTTTTGGACTAACCTCTGACGATACCCGTGAATGTTACTCTAAATCAAATAGTTATATTTATATTATGGCAAATTTAGTAGACTTCGTAAATAGCGAATTCGTAACAAAAAAAGATTTACCTAATTTCAGTGCAGGAGATACAATCACTGTTTATTATGAAATTAAAGAGGGTGAAAAAACTAGAACTCAGTTCTTTAAAGGAGTAGTAATCCAAAAAAGAGGTTCTGGAGCAACTGAAACTTTTACTATTCGTAAAATGTCTGGTGCTGTAGGTGTAGAGCGTATCTTCCCTATCAACATGCCAGCTATTCAAAAAATTGAAGTAAATCAAAGAGGTAAAGTTCGTAGAGCTCGTATTTTCTACTTCAGAGAACTTACTGGTAAAAAAGCAAAAATCAAAGAAAGAAGATATAAAAACTAATTCTTTCTTGAAAACCTCTAAAGCCCTAACATCGTTAGGGCTTTTTTATTGATAATAAATAGCCTTTAAAATAAGAATTCAATAATTAAACGCGCTTCAATTATCAAATTCAAAATTTCACATTTTAAGCAATAAACCACCCTGAAATTGTGGTCAATATTTCTTATATTTGCGTGACTTTAAAAAATTTACATTAATTAAACATATATTCATGTCTAACAAATCTAAAATTATTTACACAATTACTGATGAAGCGCCCATGTTGGCAACTCATTCATTTTTACCGATAGTACAGGCTTTTTCAAAGCCCGCAAATATTGATTTAGAAACAAGAGACATTTCGTTAGCAGGGAGAATCTTAGCAAATTTTCCAGAATTCTTAAATGAAGACCAAAAAGTTGGGGATGCATTAACAGAATTAGGAGCCCTTGCAACAACACCTGAAGCAAACATCATTAAATTACCAAATATATCCGCTTCTGTACCTCAATTAAAAGAAGCAATTGCTGAATTACAATCTCAAGGGTTTAAAATTCCAAATTTTCCTGAAGACGCACAATCTGAAGATGAAAAAGCTATCAAAGTAAAATATGCAAA
>JBEDTP010000157.1:0-3720 GCA_040119075.1 Flavobacterium sp. | reverse complement strand
CCCTAAAGAATATAAAAAATTTATCTTATTTGGAATTATCCCTGTATTTGCAATTTATTTATTGTCAATATTATTGAAAGTTAGTTTATTAAGTTATGTTGTTTCTGGACTTGAATTAATCTCTGGTTATAATGACGTAATGTACTATGAACATGATTTTAATAATAAGATATTAGCGATAGTTATATTTTTATTGATAATTTCATTTTACGCCATTAAATTATTTAAAGAAAAGAAAGTAAATTTCATCAAGAACGTTACTTGTATTTCTCTTATAGGAATTCCTTTATTTGTTTTATATAAACAAGCTTTTGTAAGAGGAATGGAAATTGATTACTTTTTATTAGTTCCTTTTTTAATTTTAGTGTCTCAGGATATTTATCAACAAAAAGCAAAAGCTTTCCCAACTATCTTGCTGATATGTTCTCTTTCAATTACAGTATATCATATATCAAATATTGACAAATCTGTATTTGATATAAAAAGTAAATTTGAAATGCATTATTTTGAAGGATTTTCAAACTTCACAAATGAGTCTGGACTGTATTTGTTTCCAAATAAGAATCAATTACCTGCTGATATAATTAATACTATTGGGGATAATACTGTAGATGCTTATCCATGGAATATTCAAATGCTATTTGAAAATAAACTTAACTATCATCCTAGACCAGTAATTCAATCGTATACGTCATATACTCCATATTTAGAAGATAGAAACTTTGAGTTCTATAATTCAAATTCAGGTCCTGAATTTGTTATTTACGATTTTGCAAGTATTGACTATCGATATGCTTATTTTGATGAAATGAAGTTGCAATTAGCGTTTAAATATAATTATAAACATGTAAACTATTTTGAATACCAAGGCAGAAAACTTATACTTTTACAAAGAAAGAAAAACTTCAAGCCAATATCGTTTGTAAAAGAAAAGGAGTATGCGATTTTAACAAATCATCAATTCATACCTAAAGAAGGTGTTTATTATGAATTTGATATTTATAATTCTTTAAAAGGTAAAATATACTCAGTTTTTAAACATGCTCCGGAAATAGAGATAGAAATCTATGGGAAAAATAATTACCCATACCCATTTAGAACCTCAAAGAACTTAATGAAAATAGGTCTTTATTCAAATAATTTTTTTTCAAATATTGACGGGTATAATAGTTATTTAAGCAACAATATAAATCCAAATATTGAAAAAATAAAAAATTATATCTTTAAACCCGTAAATGAATCCTTATTTAAGGATAAAATTAAAGTAACAGAATATAAAATAACACAATAATGAATATTTGTATAGTAACGGGTTCTTCGGGACTTATAGGTAGTGAATCTGTAGCTTTTTTTGCAGATAAATTTGACAAAATTATTGGGATTGATAATAACATGCGTGAAGTTTTTTTTGGAGAAAATGCCTCAACAGAATGGAATACCCAAAAATTAATAAATGAGGTGTCAAATTTTGAACATCATGCAATTGATATTAGAAATGTCGCCGAATTGGAACAATTGTTTTCTAAATATACCAATGACATTAAATTAATTGTTCATACTGCAGCACAACCTAGTCACGATTGGGCCGCTCGAGAACCTTTAACAGATTTTACTGTTAATGCTAACGGAACTTTAAATTTGTTAGAAATGACACGTTTACATGCGCCAAAAGCGACATTCATTTTTACTTCTACTAATAAAGTTTATGGTGATACACCAAACTATTTACCACTAGTAGAATTAGACAAACGTTGGGAAATTGATCAATCACATCCTTATTTTAAAGAAGGGATTGACGAAAAGATGAGTATCGACCAAACCAAACATTCTCTTTTTGGCGCATCTAAAGTTGCTGCCGATGTTTTAGTTCAGGAATATGGACAATACTTTGGAATGAACACTGGTGTTTTTCGAGGAGGTTGCTTAACAGGTCCAAATCATTCTGGAACACAATTACATGGTTTTCTTTCTTATTTAATGAAATGTGCTATAACAGGAGATAAGTATACGGTATTTGGATACCAAGGAAAACAAGTTAGAGACAATATTCATAGCTGGGATTTGGTAAATATGTTTTGGCATTTTTATCAAAATCCACGCCAAGGAGAAGTATATAATGCAGGTGGAGGAAGACACTCCAATTGTTCTATGGCAGAAGCAATTGAAATGTGTGAGCAAATTACAGGGAAGCCAATGAATTATGAATATTCTGAAACAAATAGAGTAGGCGACCATATTTGGTGGATTAGCGACGTGTCTAAATTTAAAGAACATTATCCTGAATGGACTTGGAAATATAATATTAATGATATTTTGACGCAAATTTTTGACGCAACAACTAAAAAGCAATAATGAAATTAAGCATTGTAATGCCTGCCTATAATGAGGAAGAATCAATAGCAGAAACTATTGATCAAATTGAAGAAGCTTTTTCTAAAGTTTCTATTGAACACGAAATATTTGTGGTGAATGACAATTCTAAAGACAATACTTTGCAGGTATTAGAAAAATTAGCTCAAAAATATCCATCGTTAAAATATGAAACAAATAAAGGACCAAATGGTTTTGGGTTTGCAGTTCGTTATGGTTTAGAGCGTTTTTCTGGTGATTGTGTGGCCGTTATGATGGCAGATTTATCAGACTCTCCTTATGATTTAATTCGTTATTATACCACAATGATTGAAGGGAATTATGATTGTGTTTTTGGAAGCAGATTCATTAAAGGGGGAAAAGTTATAGATTATCCATTTGTAAAAAAAATAATTAATCGTATTGCGAATTCTATAATTAGAATGGTAATGCGAATAAAATATAATGACACTACAAATGCATTTAAACTATATAAAAGAGAAGTTATTGATGGCGTTAAGCCTATTTTATCGCCACATTTTAATTTAACGATTGAATTACCTTTGAAAGCAATAATTAGAGGATATAGTTATGCAATTGTTCCTAATTCATGGACTAACAGGAAATATGGTGTTTCTAAGTTAAAGATTAAAGAAATGGGGAGCCGATATTTTTTTATTTTGGTTTATTGTTTTGTGGAAAAATATTTTTCTAGAGGAGATTTTAAGAGAAAATAACAAAAAAACTATAAAAGAGTATATTGTAAAATAAAAATATTAATTTTGAAAAAAAATCAATAAAAATGAAAGCAAAATTTGTTCTATTAATTATATTATTTTCTTCTATATTAATTGGGTGTAAAGATGAAAAATCAGTTGATAATCTGGAAGTTGTAAAACATGAAGTTGCAGATGATTTATTTAGAGTAACCTTAAAAGTTATTGTTAAAAAGCAGGATGATTTCGCATTGTTTTATACAGAAGATGGTAGTGTTAATTTTTTCGATGTAAAACCAATTTGGCAAGGTGTGAAATCTTCAGATGTTGAGCAAGATGTTACTTTTGTTTTGCCACAGGATGTCTTTCCTTCTCAATTAAGATTTGATTTGGGGTTAAAAGAAGATCAAGAAGATATAACTATTATAGGAATAAAAATAACACACAAAGGGAGTGTTTTTGAAGCCTATGGAGCTGATTTTTTTACTTATTTTAGAGCTGATGAAAACCAATGTAAAGTAGACCAAGTTACCGGAATTGTAACAGCAAATTATGAAAATGGAAAAAGAAAAGTACCATCTATTTATCCACATCAAGCAATTTTAGGAAAAAAACTTGAAAATTTCGGACTCTAAATAAGTTTAAATAATATTTA
>JBEDTP010000156.1:0-35871 GCA_040119075.1 Flavobacterium sp. | reverse complement strand
GAGAGACATTATGACGCCTAGAACAGAAATTTCAGCCGTTGACATCCTTGATCCAGTGAGCGAACTAAAAGAGCTATTTATCAAAACTGGATATTCAAAAATATTAATATATCAAAACTCTGTTGATGACATTCTAGGCTACGTTCATTCATTTGAATTGTTCAAAAAACCAAAAACCATAAAGTCCGTAATGATTCCTATTGAATTTGTTCCAGAAACTATATTAATCAAAGACTTACTAGACATTTTAACCAAAAAAAGAAAAAGTGTTGCAGTAATTCTAGATGAATACGGCGGAACATCAGGAATTATTACAGTCGAAGATATAATTGAAGAATTATTTGGCGAAATTGAAGATGAGCATGATTTAGAAGAAGAATTAATCGATGAAATCATTGAAGAAAATGTTTATTTGTTTTCCGGCAGATTAGATGTAGAATTTATTAATCAAAAATACAACTTAAATATTCCTGAATCAGATTCATACATTACTTTAGGTGGTTTTATCGTAAACAACACAAAGGAAATCCCACAGAACAAAGAGAAAATCAAGATCGATAATTTTGAAATAATTATACATTCTGCATCAAATAAAAAGATAGAATTAGTTCGGCTTTCAATATTAGATGAAAAACAGTAAAAAAATAATTGAAAATATAATTTTACTATTTTATAATTGAATAGATAATTGTATTTTCGCCCTCTATATTAAATAAACTAAAATAAAATGGCAGTATTATCTAAAATTAGACAACGTTCATTCTTTCTAATTGTAATCATTGCATTAGCTTTGTTTTCATTTGTATTAGCAGATGTTATTAAAGGCGGTGGATTTGGCGGTGGATCAAATGATGTTGGATCTGTGAACGGTGAAGAAATCGCAGCACAAGGTTTTATGCAAAAAGTTGCACAAGCTGAAAAACAAGGACAAGGCACAACTAATACCCAAGCAATGAATAGCGTTTGGGAACAGGAAGTAAGAAGTATATTGCTAAATGAAGAGTTTGAAAAACTTGGAATAAGAATTGGTAATGAACAATTAATTAACATTATCAAAACTGATCCAAATATCGCTCAAAATCCGCAATTTTTAAATGAAGCTGGTCAATTTGACGAAAATAAATTTAAAGAGTTTGTTAAATCTAAAAGAAACGACCCTAATCCTGAAACATGGAGCCAGTGGAAAAACTATGAAAATAGTGTTGAAAAATATGCAAAAGAGTTAATGTACAACAACATGATTAAAGGTGGTATGTATGTTACTAAAGCAGAAGGAAAGTTCAAACACGAAATTGACAATAATAAAGTTGATTTTGATTATGTTACTCTTCCATATACAAATATTAATGATGATGAAGTGAAAATTTCAGATGATGAAATTATGGCTTACATCAAAAAATATCCAAAAAAATATAAATCTGACAACACTGTTAATCTTGATTATATTTTATTTGAAAACAAACCATCAAAACAAGATGAAGACGCAATGGTTGTTTCTATTAACAACGCTTTATATGGAAAAGTATCCTATAATGAAGCTACAGGTAAAAATGATACATTAGCTGGTTTAAAAACAGTTGTTAACGTGGGTGAATTTGTAAACGCAAACTCTGATATTAAATTTGACTCAACGTATTTGGCTAAAAAAGATTTACCATTAGACTACCAAGAACAATTATTCAATTTAAATAACGGTGAAGTTTTTGGACCATATGTATTTAATGGACACCAATGTTTATCTAGAATGATTGGTCGTAAATCAAATGCAAGTGCTAAAGCGAGTCATATTTTAATATCTTACTCAGGAGCATCTCAATCTTCTTCATCACGATCAAAAGAAGAAGCACAAAATTTAGCAAATGATTTATTAGCCCAAGCAAAAGCAAATCCTGCAAGTTTTGCAACTTTAGCATCTGTAAATTCAGATGATCCAGGATCAAAAAATAACGGTGGTGAATATGACAACATTACACCTGGCCAAATGGTTCCAACATTTAATGATTTTGTGTTTAACAACCCTATTGGTTCAATTGGTGTTGTAGAAACAGATTTTGGATTTCACGTTATTAAAATTTCTGACAAATACAATGCAGTATTATTAGGTACTATTGCTCAAAAAATAGAGCCTTCTGAAACAACTATTGATCAAATTTACACACAAGCAAGTAAATTTGAAGCGGATGCGAATGAAAAAGGTTTCGAATCTACAGCTAACACAAACAAACTTGCTATTGTTCCTTCAACAAATATTAGAGCATATGATGAATATGTTCAAGGATTAGGTGCGCAAAGAGAAATGATTCGATGGGCATTTAGTGACGAAAACAAAGTTGGGTCAATTAGAAGATTTGACATTCCTCAAGGATATGCAATTGTACAGATAAAATCTAAAAACGAGACTGGTTTAATTTCTGTTGAAATGGCTAAAGATGTAGTTAGTCCTATTTTAAGAAATGAAAAGAAAGCAGAGTTAATTAGAAAGAAAATGTCTGGTGCTACTCTAGAAGCAGTTTCTCAAGCTTCAAAAGCTTCTATTTCTAACGCAACTGCTATTAGCGTTGGAAGTCCGGTTTTACCAAATATTGGAACAGAACCTAAAGTGATAGGAACAGCATTTAGTTTAAAACCAAACACAACTTCAAAACTTATTGATGGAAATAATGGCGTTTATATGATTAGAACTAAATCTATAACAAAAGCACCTGAAGCTCCAAATTACAATTCATTTATTGCTCAAGAAAAAACACAGCAATCATCTTCTGCACAAACAAGAGCTTACCAAGCTTTAAAAGACAAGGCAGACATTAAAGATAATAGAGCAAAATTTTAATTTAAACTCTAATAAAAAAGCCTTGCAAAATTGCAAGGCTTTTTTATTTATTAGAAATTAATATGCTAACTGCATTCCCACCAAACCCAACTGCATTAACCAAAACCTTATTAATAGTCATAGGTGCAGATGTATTTTTTGCATAAGGAACCCCTATAAATTGTTGATTTTGTAACATTAAAATTGCCAATTCTAAACTCAACATTCCTGATGTTGCGAATGTATGTCCTACTTTCCATTTATTAGAAGTTAATAATGGTGCTTTTGACTTGAAAATTTTTTGAATTGCTTTATATTCTGATAAATCACCTTTTATAGTACCTGGAGCATGCATAACAACTACATCGATATCATTTAATGATGTTCCTTCCAATGCCATACTCATTGATTTTTGAAAACAATCAGCTTCAGTTGAAATTGAAATATTATGTTCTAAAATTTCGGTAGCATAACCAATTCCTTCAATAACTGCAATAGCTTTTTCAGCTCTTCCTTTTTCTAAACAAATAACACTAGCTGCTTCACCAATCACCATAGTATTTTCTCTTTTCTCTAGATCTAAAGCTAAACAAGGGTATTTAGAATTTGATATTCTCGAATATATTTTAAGCGCTTTCATTTGAGCAATAGTGAATGGCGTAATTGGCGCTTCACTTCCACCAACTAAAAATTTATCCACAAAACCCGCATTAAGCCAAGCAATACCATTTAAAATTGCATGAAAAGCAGTAGAACACGTAATAGAATGTGAAATATCTGGACCTGTACTTCTTAAATCGTTTGCGACCCAACTTGATATATTTCCAAGTGTAGTTGTAGGGGAAGCCAATAAAGAAACTTGATTTGTTTTTAAAAACTCTGCATGATAATCTTCGAACAAAGCAGTTGCTCCACGAGAAGAACCAATATTTATACCAAATGTATCATTTTCGTCCCAACCAGCTGCTTTAACAGCATTTCTAGCTACTAAAATAGAGTAAAGTACAGAATTGTCTAGAGAATTATATTTTGAATCTGAAGCCTTTAAAACTTCTATTTCATCTTTAATTATTTTAGATAATTTAGCAATACTAATAGAAGCACCATTAATAGTTTCTCTCGAAATATAACTTAAATCATTCAAATAGGTATTCCATATTTCATCAGATTGAGAACCTAAAGCAGAAATACTTGACTGTGATATTATAGAAATGGATGTTTTCAAAAATGAAAAATTTATGCGAGGAGTAATTAATATTTTACAAAATTAAACTATTTCTAAAGCTTCTTCAATAGTTTGGTATATTTTTTCTAATTGAACATCTGAAATAATATAAGGCGGCAAAATATAAATAACATTACCCACTGGCCTAAGAATAACACCTTTATCAATAAAAAAAGAATACAATTTATTTCGCATCTCTCCATAATAATCTTGCTTCCCTTTAACTTTTATCTCCAAGGCAAAAATCACACCTAAAACTCTTGTAGAATTAATTTTTGGGTGATTTTTAATACGTTGTTCAAAAGCTAAATGCCTTTGATTCACTTGATGAATATTATTCTGAATTTCTTCTGTTTCTAATAGTTGAATACTCGCCAAAGCTGCAGCGCAGCCAGTAGGGTTAGCAGTAAAAGTGTGTCCATGAAATAAAGCCTTATTCACATCGTCATCATAAAAACCTTCAAAAATGTCTTGAGTAAAACTGGTTACTGCCATTGGAATTGTCCCACCAGTAAGTGCTTTTGAAAGACACATCATATCAGGTTGCTCACTCAAATAGTCACATGCGAAGTTTTTACCTGTTTTACCAAAGCCAGTCATGACTTCATCAGCGATAGTAAAAACATTTGCATTCTTGGCAATTTTAATCAATTCATCTAAAGCGGATGCTGAATACATAACCATTCCTGCCGCACCCTGAACTAGTGGCTCAAAAATAAAAGCAGCAAACTCATTAGTTGCAACTAATTTTTTTAAAGCTTTTGCACTTTTTACTTCATTACCTTTTGTAGGAACTGGAATACGAACAACTTCTAACATTGAACCCTCAAAAGCTTCTGTAAAAAAAGAAATTCCACTTGCTGCCATAGCACCAAATGTATCGCCATGAAAAGCATCTTCAAAAGCAATAATCTTAGTACGCTTCTCATCTTTGTTATAAAAATACTGTAACGCAACTTTTAACGCAACTTCAACAGCTGACGAACCGTTATCAGTATAAAAAAAACGCTTTTGATTATTAGGCAAAATTTGAGACAATTTTTCAGAAAGCAGTATTGCTGGTTCATGTGTAAAACCTCCAAATAAAACATGCTCTAATTCAGTCAATTGCTTAAAAATAGCTTGTGCAATAAAAACATTACTATGCCCGAAAGGATTGACCCACCAACTAGCAATAGCATCAACATATTCTTTTTCAGAATCATCCCAAAGTAAAGCACCACTCCCTTTCACAATTACTGGATGCTCAAATGCACTTTTGTGTTGTGTATAGGGATGCCAATTATAAAGTTTATCTTTTTCTGAAAGAGTCATTTGGGGTAAAGTTTTGATAGAACACAAAGATACATCAATTAAAAAAAAAGAAGTGTTAATGAACAATTAACTTATAATGTTTCTAACTTTTCCTTAAATAAATTAGCATAATATTTAACTACATTTTGGTCAAAATAAGGTTCGATTTCAATTCTCCCAATCAATTTACATTTAGTCTTAGACAAAATAATTTCCTCAGTAGCAATATTTTCATCCCCATTAAATATTATTCCTGCAATAGCAATATTTCTACTTTTTAATGCTTCAATTGTCAATAATGTATGATTAATACTCCCTAAATAATGCCTAGAAACAACAATAACTTTATAATCAGACTGTATTAAGTCTGCAATAGTGTCTTTTTGATTCAAAGGAACATACAAACCTCCTGCCCCTTCTATTACAAGTCTGTTTTTGGTTTTAGGAGCTTTAATTTTTTTTAAATCAATCTCAATATTATCGATATCAGCTGCTAAATGAGGGCTTGCAGGCGTATTTAAGGCATAACTATTTTTATGAAAAATGGTTTTAGTATTTGAAATGTATTTTTCAACTTTATGACTATCCGAATTATTTAAATCTCCTGCCTGAATTGGTTTCCAGTAATCGGCTTCTAATGCTTCGGTTATAATGGCAGATGCGATAGTTTTACCCACATCAGTACCAATTCCTGTTATAAAATATTTCATTTTCTATTTTTTAAAATTACTTAACAGTTCTAAAGCTTGTTTTATCTCGTCTCTAGAATTGTAAGAATGTAGACAAAATCGTAACCTTTCTTGTCCTTCAGGAACTGTTGGGGAAAGAATAGGTTTAACATCAAAACCGTTATTTTGAAGAAAAAGCGCCACTTCTTTTACTTTACTATTACCCGAAATAACGATTGACTTTATACTTGAATCATTTGATTCATACCCTTTCAAAATAGAACATAACTCATCAAAATATAGAGAATTCTCTTTCAGTTTTTTAATTTTACCTTGGGCAAAATTCAATTCTTGATATGCTATTAAAATTGTTCCAACAGCATGTGGCGAAAGTGCTGTTGTATAAATAAAGCTTCTGCAAAAATTAATTAAATAGTGTTTTAACTCATTGCTTCCTAAAATTGCAGCACCATGACAACCTAAACCTTTTCCAAAGGTCATAATCCTAGCGAAAATTTTATCTTGAAGTTGTAGCTTTTGAACCAATCCTTCACCTTTTTCTCCCAAAACACCTAAAGCATGTGCTTCATCAACAACTAATAATGCATTATATTTTTCTGAAAGCGCAACTAAATTCTCTATATCTGGAGAATCACCATCCATAGAAAAAATGCTTTCGGTAACTATATAAATTTGATTTTCTCCTGATGTGAATTTTAAAAGTAATTCTTCTAAATCAATTAAACTATTATGTGAAAATTTATATGATTTAGCCAAACTTAATTGAATTCCATCTCTGATAGATGCATGACAAAGTTCGTCATATAAAATAATATCATTTCGTTGTGGAACTGTACTAAAAAACCCAACATTAGCATCGTAACCAGAGTTAAAAATTAACGCGGTTTGCGACTGATGAAATTTTGCAATATAATCTTCCGTTTCTTGAAATAATTTATGATTTCCTGAAAGCAAACGTGAACCTGTAGCTCCATTTTGAATTAAATTTTTATCTACTAAAAACTGATGTGTTTTATTGAAGATTTCATCATTTCTTGAAAAACCTAAATAATCATTTGATGCAAAATCAATTAGATTTTGAGAAATAGTTAGGAAACGTAAAGCATTATTTTCTTTACGAATATTTAGTTTGTTTTGTAATGATATTGGGAACTTCATATACCAAAAATAAAAAAAGTCCTGCAATTGCAGGACTTTTTTATTATTTAAAACTAATTATCTTAGTCAGCTAAAACAATTACCTTATTTTCATTCATTTCAATAGTCCCAGAATTAATAGGCAACCAAAATGTTTGCTCATTAACTTTTGTGAATTTAGAAACAAATTCTTTTTGAATTTTAATATTCTGAGCGCTTATTTTCACATTCCCTCTAACCAATAACGACACAATAGATGCGTGATTGTTTAACATTTGGAATTCGCCATTTACACCAGGAACTGCTACCGAAGTAACTTCCCCTTTAAATAATGTAGATTCTGGTGATACTATTTCTAAAATCATATTTTTTAGCTTTAAGCTTTAAGCATATTGCTTTAAGCAATTAAAATTTATGCTTCTGCTAACATTTTTTCTCCAGCTTCGATAGCTTCTTCAATAGAACCTTTAAGGTTAAATGCTGCTTCTGGTAAGTGATCTAATTCACCATCCATAATCATATTAAATCCTTTGATAGTTTCTTTGATATCTACTAATACTCCAGGAATACCAGTAAATTGTTCTGCTACGTGAAACGGCTGAGACAAGAAACGTTGTACACGACGTGCTCTAGAAACTACTAATTTATCATCTTCAGATAATTCTTCCATACCTAAAATTGCGATAATATCTTGTAATTCTTTATAACGTTGTAAAATTTCCTTTACTCTTTGCGCACAATTATAGTGCTCATTACCTAAAATAAGTGGAGTTAAGATACGAGAAGTAGAATCTAATGGATCTACCGCTGGATAAATACCTAACTCAGCAATTTTACGAGATAATACAGTTGTTGCATCTAAGTGAGCAAATGTAGTAGCTGGTGCAGGGTCAGTTAAGTCATCCGCAGGAACGTAAACCGCTTGTACAGATGTAATAGATCCTGTTTTTGTTGAAGTAATACGCTCTTGCATTACACCCATTTCTGTTGCTAATGTTGGTTGGTAACCTACAGCAGATGGCATACGACCTAAAAGTGCAGATACTTCAGAACCAGCTTGTGTAAAACGGAAGATATTATCTACGAAGAAAAGAACGTCTTTTCCTTGTCCATCTCCAGCTCCATCACGGAAATATTCAGCAATTGTTAAACCAGATAAAGCAACACGTGCACGTGCTCCAGGTGGCTCATTCATTTGACCGAATACGAAAGTCGCTTTAGAATCTTTCATAATGTTTTTATCTACTTTAGATAAATCCCATCCTCCATCTTCCATTGAGTGCATGAAATCATCACCGTATTTAATAATACCTGATTCTAACATCTCTCTTAAAAGGTCATTTCCTTCACGTGTTCTTTCACCTACTCCTGCGAATACAGAAAGACCACCGTGACCTTTAGCGATATTGTTAATTAATTCTTGAATCAATACAGTTTTACCTACTCCAGCACCACCAAATAAACCAATTTTACCTCCTTTTGCATAAGGCTCAATTAAGTCGATTACTTTTATACCTGTAAATAAAACTTCAGTAGCAGTTGATAAATCTTCAAATTTTGGGGCAGGTCTATGAATAGATAAACCATTTGTACCTTCTTTAGGTAAATCACCTAAACCATCAATTGCATCTCCAATTACATTAAATAAACGTCCGAATACTTCAGAACCAATAGGCATTTGAATAGGCGCTCCAGTTGATAAAACTTCTGTACCTCTTGACAAACCATCTGTTGAATCCATAGATATAGTACGAACAGTATCTTCACCGATGTGAGATTGAACTTCTAATACTAATTTTGAACCGTCAGTTTTAGTAATTTCTAATGAGTCATAAATTTTTGGAAGCTCAGTGTTTTCAGAGTTAAAAACCACATCTACAACTGGTCCAATAATTTTTGCAACTTTTCCTGTAACTTTAGACATTGCTTATGTATTTATTTAATAGCTATTTAGTGTTGGAAAAAACATGTATTTTTCCGAGTGCAAAGATAGTTTTTTATAAAACAATTTTGCAATAATTTCTTTGAATTTTTTCTAATAAAAAAGCGAAATATAAAAATTTCGCTTTTTTATTCTTATTCCACGGTAACAGATTTAGCTAAATTTCTAGGCTGATCTACATTACATTCTCGCATGACCGCTATATGATATGACAATAACTGCAAAGGTATTGTTGTAAGCAATGGTGTTAAAGCCTCTGTAGCTTCTGGAATTTCTATTACATGATCAGCTAAAGCTCTAACTTGCGTATCTCCTTTGGTAACAACAGCTATAATTTTACCACTTCTTGACTTAATTTCCTGGATATTACTTACCACTTTATCATAGTGCCCTTGATTTGGCGCAATAACAACAACAGGCATTGACTCATCAATTAATGCAATTGGCCCGTGCTTCATTTCTGCTGCCGGATAACCTTCTGCATGTATATATGAAATCTCTTTTAACTTTAATGCCCCTTCTAAAGCAACTGGGAAATTATAACCTCTACCTAAATACAAACAATTTGGAGAATCTTTGTATATAGACGCAATTTCTTTAGCAACATCATTAGATTTCAATGCTTCCGTAACCTTTTCAGGAATCATTTCTAATTCCAATAAATATCTTTGATAATCTGAATTAGACATTTTTCCATTTGCTTTTGCTAAACGTAATGCAATTAAAGTCAGCACTGTTATTTGAGTCGTAAATGCTTTTGTAGAAGCTACTCCAATCTCTGGACCAGCATGTGTATAGGCACCCGCATGTGTTTCTCTAGAAATAGAAGAGCCGACCACATTACAAACTCCAAACACAAATGCTCCGCTTTGTTTAGCTAATTTAATGGCAGCTAAAGTATCTGCCGTTTCACCTGATTGTGAAATTGCAATTACAACATCATTTTTATTTATAATTGGGTTTCTATATCTAAATTCTGAAGCATATTCAACTTCAACAGGTATTCTAGCAAACTCTTCAATAACATATTCTGCAACTAAACCAGCGTGCCAAGAAGTGCCACAAGCAATTATTATAATTCTATCGGCATTTAAAAATTTCTCTAGATTATCTTCTATACCAGCCATGCGAATAATCCCTTTATTTGCAAGAAGCCTACCTCTATATGTATCTTTGATCACACTTGGTTGTTCATAGATTTCTTTCATCATGAAATGATCATAACCACCTTTTTCAATCTGCTCCAAATTCATTTGTAACTCTTGAATATAAGGATCAACCAATGTATCATCTTTTATTTTTCGAACTTTCATTGGTTTATGAAGTCGCACAATTGCCATCTCTTCGTCTTCTAAATAGATTGCATTTGAAGTGTACTCAATAAAAGGAGAAGCATCTGATGCAATAAAAAACTCATCTTCACCTACTCCAATGGCTAAAGGACTACCTAATCTTGCAGCAATAATCTCATTTGGCTTATCTAAATCAATAACCGCTATTGCATAAGCCCCTACCACTTGGTTAAGCGCTATTTGAACCGCTTTACCTAAACCAATATTTTCTTTTTTCTTAACATCTTCAATAAGGTTAATCAAAACCTCTGTATCTGTATCAGACTTAAATGTATAACCTCTTTTAATCAGCTCTTTTTTTATTGGCTCATAATTCTCAATAATACCATTGTGAATAATTACCAACTTACCTGAATTAGAAAAATGAGGATGTGAATTTACATCATTTGGCACTCCATGAGTAGCCCAACGCGTATGTCCCATTCCTATTTTACCTATTTTTGTGTTCTCTTTTTCACATATTAATTCAAGATCAGAAACTTTTCCTTTCGTTTTAGATAATTTTAATTTTTCTCCATCAAACAAAACAAGTCCTGCACTATCATATCCTCTATATTCTAAACGATGTAATCCTTTTATAATTACAGGATAAGCATCTCTATGACCAATATATCCAACAATTCCACACATAAACAATAAATTTAGTTAGGTTCTGTATAATAAATTTCTAATTTTAATTTCATTGGAATAATATTTCCAGAAGCATCTGTATAAGTTGAAGTACTTGTTGTTCCATGCAAAATTGTTCCTAATGGACTCATTGCGGAAGAAACAGGCAAAAACTCTACCTGTGAACCACCAATAGTGATTAAATTTCCTGGATTGATATAAGCATTTTGAGGTGAATTAATATTTTCTGTCACAGAGACACCTATTCTAATATTCTTTCTATAATCCTCAACTTCACTATTTATAAGCCTATTAATATATTCCGTTAGTTTAAGTTTATACCTAATTCCTTTTTCAGTAACCACGTCTCTTTTAATTATTCCGCCAAATCCTCTTTTATTTCTCTTTACATCAGAAGAAGTAGACCCGTCTGCATAATAATCAATCAATGGTTTGTTATTAGTCGCGTCAAAAACATAAATTCTCTCAGGTTCAATTTGATTAGACATACCCATTCCGTAAATTGAATTATCATCTATAAAAAATGTAATATTCGCTTCATTTATTAGCCATTTACTTTTTCTTAGTTCATCAAGTTCATCTGGAACTCCATTTGCACCAATAACTAAATCTCCATTATCATCATAACCGTGATCATCAGTTGTTCCAAATAACTCAATAAAAGCAATAGAACCATCATTACCTTTTAAATACAGTCTAGAATCTCCAGTAGTTTCATTTGAAGCATCCAATCCTGCTTGATAGTCTGGATTTTTATCATGCTCTATTAAACTTATAGAATTACTCGTTTTAAATGAAGCTGAATTATAACCCATTTGCAAGCTATAAACTCTTCTTGCAGGAGTTCCTCCGCTAAAACTTGACTTATACAAAATTTTAAATTCAGCTCTTGAAAAATCTAACATTGCCATAGCGCCTTGTCTTAAAGTGGTTTCACTTACCTCAAACAACAAACCTCTAAAAAAATCTTTAAACGTACTATTATTGTATAGAACGCCTGTATTTGCCTGATCCAATATTTTTTGTTGAAAAAAACTGTTTTTTAAATCCAACCACATTCCAGGAGCCTTTCTTTCTTTAACAATCCTTAAAGAAGCATCATTTTGATCTGAAATTGCAATATTATCTTCATCAAGATAAATTCCATTACCATCTGTCTTATAAATAATAATCTCTTTATTACTGATTACAAACTCAGTATTTTGAGCCGTATTTGAGCTATTATTTAAAAGTTCCACCCCTTTATATGGGTCAATTTTAGACGCTTTCTCATTTGAATAATATTTTTGAGCTGATTCAAAATTATCCAATGGATCAAAATCTCTTAACCTGTACCCATTTTCCAAAACCTTTAAATCAAATTTAGCAGAATCATCATAACCATATACAGAATCTAATGAAAAAACCCTATTCCCATTTGTATCTGTTGATTCTAGCGTACTAAAATAAGGCACATACAAATAAACCGAATCAATAACAGGCGCATCTCCAATATTAAAACTTGCAGTTGACAATTCAACTTGAGAAACAAAACTAGCTTTAGTTAATCCAAATGCTGGATTATCATATATACCTAAAGCATTTATAGGCAAATTATTTGATTGCACTGAACCAGTAGCTTTTGAATAAGCAATAACTGTAAAGTCATCTTTCTTTTCAAAATCAAAATGATCTCCACCTACGATTTCAGAGCCAATTGTGTTAAAATCTTTATCACATGATGTAATTGAAACAACTGATAGCAAAACAGTTACACCTAAAATAATCTTTTTCATAGTTAACTAAAATAATTATAGTACTTGATTTTTTAAAAAACTAGTATATTTTTCTTGAACTTCTTCTTTATTGGCGAAAGGTAAAAAAGGTTTCCCTGAACTTTCTATATATTTTGTTAAATCTGATGAAAGCTCCTCAGAACCAACAATGACAGCGTCTGAATAATCAACCGTTAATTTCATTAAATTTTCATAAGATGGTTTTTCTAAAAGTTTCGCATCATCTTTTGAGACATTATCAAAGCAAACTTTATCCATTAAATTTCCATCTAATTCACCTTCGAAACCTGAACCATAAACCGAAGTAACAATTTTTGTTTCAGCAAAAATTCCTTCGTTTTTATAAAAATGTTTAAGATACAATGGCAACAAAGAAGCCATCCATCCATGAACATGAATTACATCTGGAACCCAATTTAGTTTTTTCACAGTTTCAACAACCCCTTTTGCGAAAAATATTGCCCTTTCATCATTATCAGGAAACAAGTTCCCTTCTTCATCTGTAAAGGTTGCTTTTCTCTTAAAATATTCATCATTATCAATAAAATAAACCTGAATTCGCTCTTTTGGTATAGAAGCAACCTTAATAATCAAAGGCATATCCATATCATTAACCACAAGATTCATACCTGATAAGCGAATTACTTCATGCAATTGATGTCTTCTTTCATTGATATTTCCATATCTAGGCATAAAAATTCTAATTTGACCCCCTAAATCGTTAATCATTTTTGGAAATTCATACGATTGAAGAGAAACTTCATTTTCCGCTAAATAAGGCACCACCTCAGATGATACATACAATATCCTCTTATCTTCCATAATTATATTGAATTGTGTATTAAGTTCAAAAAACATGCAAAATTACAAAAATTTATGGATTTATCCACTAAAATAGTAAGTTTGCACTTCAAATAAACTCAAATTCACATGTTTGTTTTCAACTCAAAAACAGAATTAACAGCTTTTTTAAAATCACAAAACAGTGAAAACGAGTCAGTTGGATTCGTTCCTACAATGGGCGCTTTACACTCAGGACACTTATCTTTAATTCAAAACTCTCTTAAAAACAATCACTTAACAGTTGTGAGTATTTTTGTAAATCCAACACAGTTTAACAATAGTGAAGATTTAAAAAAATATCCAAGAACCCTAGAAGCAGATATTGAAAACATAAAAAAAGTTAGCAAAAAAGTCATTGTTTACGCTCCTAGTGTTGAGGACATTTACGACAAAAAGATAAAATCAGTTTCATTTAATTTTGATGGTTTAGAAAATCAAATGGAAGGAAAACACAGACATGGTCATTTTGATGGCGTGGGTACAATTGTGAAAAAATTATTTGAAATTGTACAACCTAACAATGCTTATTTTGGTGAAAAAGATTTTCAACAGTTACAAATAATTAAAAAGATGGTCGCCAAAGAGGAACTTTCTGTAAAAATTGTTGGGTGTAAAATTCTAAGAGAGCCAAACGGTCTTGCAATGAGTTCTAGAAATGAAAGATTATCTAAAGAAGCTAGAAAAAAAGCATCGCTAATTTTTAATTTTTTAAAAGAAGCCAAGGCTTTATTCCAAAAAAAATCTGCACAGGAAGTTACAAAGTTTGCAATGAAAAACTTCAAAAACATTAGTGAATTTAAATTAGAATATTTTGAAATTTGTGATGAAGAAAAATTGTTACCATGCATAAAAAAGAATAAAACCAAAAATTACAGAGCATTTATAGCTGTTTATGTTGAAGGAATAAGGTTAATTGACAATATTTCTTTAAGTAAATAATCATTCCACTTAAAAAACTCATAAAATTTTTAAAAAAAATATTTAATTTATTCGAAATAATTACCTTTGCACCATGCATATTCAAGTAGTAAAATCAAAAATTCATAGAGTAACTGTTACGGGTGCTGATTTGAATTACATCGGAAGCATTACAATTGACGAAGCGTTAATGGAAGCATCCAACATTATTGAAGGAGAAAAAGTACAAATCGTAAACATTAATAACGGTGAACGGTTAGAAACTTACGCAATAAAAGGACCCCGAAATACTGGTGAAATAACCCTTAACGGACCTGCAGCTAGAAAAGTTCATCGTGGAGATATCATAATCATTATATCTTATGCTACTTTAGATTTTGAAGAAGCAAAAAAATTCAAACCATGTTTAGTTTTTCCAAACGAAAAAGACAACTCATTGACTTAGTTTGAAAAAAAAAGTAAACAATATATTAAGCATATTACTCCCTTTACTCTTGGGAGTTTTTTTAATTATATACACTTACAACTCATTTACAGCCGAACAAATTGAAAAACTTAAAAATTCCATTTTAGGTGCAGATTACAAATACGTTATAATTTCAGGGTTTTTAGCTTTTTCAGGATATGTTTTAAGAGCATATCGATGGAAATATACACTTGAATATGTAGGTTATAAATCTAACTTTAAGCTTAATTTAATTGCCGTTAGTATTGGCTATTTTTTAAACTTAACCATTCCTAGATCGGGAGAAATTTCTAGAGCCGCATTACTAACAAAATACGACAATGTGCCTTTTGACAAAGGATTTGGAACTATTATTTCAGAACGAATAGTAGATTTTATAGTTTTAATTATTTTTATTCTTACAGCAGTACTTTTAGAATTTGATACATTAAAAAACTTCCTTTTAGAATATATTCCTTTAAAAAAACTAATCTTATTGGTAACAGTTGGTTTTGTTTCAACTATTATTGGAATTTACCTGATGATATATTCTAAAATGAAATGGGTTTTATGGATCAAAAACAAAGTATCCGGACTTACTGACGGTGCGTTAAGTGTTTTTAAAATGCCAAACAAATGGCCATTTATTATTCTTACTTTAATCATTTGGTTAACCTATGTCTTAATGTTCTATTCCATCATTTTTGCACTTGAAGAAACACAAGTAATTTCTTTTGGAGCAGTTCTTGTGGCATTTGTAATTGGCAGCTTAACAATAGCTTTTACTAATGGAGGCTTTGGCTTTTTTCCTGTTTTAATTGCTAAAATCTTATTCCTTTACAACATCCCAATCGAAACTGGAAATGCATTTGGATGGATTGTTTGGACTTCACAATTAATAATCACTATTCTTTTAGGCGGAATTGCTTTTTTAATTCTTCCGTCACTAACAAAAAAGAAATAAATTAGTATATTGGTCTTTTAATAAATCAATATATCTTTTTTATGAAATCAAAATTGTTTTTAATCCTTTTCTTAAGTGCTATTACCACTTTTGCACAACGTATTCCAGAATCAATTGATTCTAAAAAATTAAACGGAACAAGAGATTTCACTGTTGTTTTACCTTCAAATTACGAAAGTTCTCCAGATAAAAAATACCCTGTTTTAGTTGTATTAGACGGGGAATATTTATTAAGCCCTTTTGAAGGAATTTTAAAATATGGAAATTATTGGGATGATTTACCAGAAATGATTATTGTTGCTATACCACAAAATTATGGAGAAACAAGATATTTAGATAGCGAATTTGATCAAGGTGGTTTTCCTTCAGGAACTGGAGCTAATTTTTTTGAATTTATTGGTATAGAGTTACTCCCATATATTGAAAAAAAATATAGAACCCAACCTTTTAGAGTAATTGCTGGTCACGATACAACGGCTGGTTTTATGAATTCTTACTTATACAAAGACAATCCTGTTTTTAATGGATACATTTCATTATCACCAGAATTCGCATTTGACATGGAGAAAAGAGTTGCTGAAAGACTTGCTTTAATTACAAAACCTATTTTCTACTATCAGGCAATGGCTGAAGGAGATAAAGATGAATTAAAAGAAAGAGCTTTAAAATTATCTCAAAATGTAAAAGCGATTCCTAACGCTAAATTTAAGTTTACTGCAGAAGAAATTCTTGGAACAACACATTATTCTGTAGTTGCAAATGCAATTCCTAGTGCTTTATACTTTATGTTTGATGGGTATGCGCCAATTTCTATGACTGAATTTCAAACTAAAATCGTAAAACTAGACAAAGGATACACACAATATTTAATTGACAAATACACTAATTTACAAGAAAAATTAGGGATTGATATTAAACCAAGATTAACTGATTTCAAAGCCATTGAAGCAGCTATCTTAAAAAATAAAGCCTATCCAGAATTACAAGAATTGTCAAAATACGCTGAAAAAAATTACCCAAAAACAACATTAAGTGTTTACCACCAAGCGTTGTATTACGAAAAAATGGGCGAATTTAAAAAAGCAACTAAAGAATACAAAAAAGCATTCACAAAAGAAGAAATTCGTGAATTGACTAAAGACTTTATGATTTCTCGTTCGGAAGATTTAAAAAATAAAAAAGACGAATCTAAAGTTGAAGAATATGTAGAACCAGCACCTGCTGAAGAAGGCGAGAAAAAAGAAGGTGAATAATTAAATATGGCTAAAGTTAAAACTTCGTTTTTTTGTCAAAATTGCGGAACCCCTTTTTCAAAATGGCAAGGACAATGTCATAATTGTAAAGAATGGAATACCATTGTTGAAGAAATCATTCAAAAAGAAGAAAAAAAAGCATGGAAAAGCGAATCAAGTTCGACTTATAGAGCTTCAAAACCTCTTTTAGTTAAAGAAATAGATTCGTCACAAGAAATTCGTTTGAACACTAATGACAGTGAATTAAACCGAGTTCTTGGTGGCGGAATTGTTCCGGGTTCATTAATCTTGTTAGGAGGCGAACCAGGAATTGGAAAAAGTACGTTATTACTTCAAATTTCTTTAAAATTACCTTATAAAACCTTATATGTTTCGGGCGAAGAAAGTCAGAAACAAATAAAAATGCGTGCAGAAAGAATTACTCCAAATGGCGATAATTGCTACATTCTTACCGAAACTAAAACGCAAAATATTTTTAAACAAATTCAGGAAATGCAACCTGAAATTGTAATTATTGACTCTATTCAAACCTTACATACCGATTATATTGAATCTTCAGCTGGAAGTATTTCTCAGATTAGAGAATGCACTGCCGAACTGATAAAGTTTGCTAAAGAAACCAATACTCCTGTTTTATTAATTGGTCATATTACCAAAGACGGAACAATTGCTGGTCCGAAAATTTTGGAACATATGGTCGATACCGTTTTACAATTTGAAGGCGACAGAAATCATGTGTACAGAATTTTACGTTCGTTAAAAAACAGATTTGGCTCAACTGCAGAATTAGGAATTTACGAAATGTTAGGCAGCGGTTTAAGAGAAGTTGAAAACCCTTCTGAAATATTAATTTCACATAAAGACGAAGAACTTTCTGGAACTGCAATAGCATGTACATTGGAAGGAATGCGTCCGTTAATGATAGAAATTCAAGCCTTAGTAAGTTCGGCTGTTTATGGAACGCCACAACGAAGCACAACAGGTTATAATGCCAAACGATTGAACATGATTTTAGCCGTTTTAGAAAAACGCGCAGGTTTCCGTTTAGGTACAAAAGATGTTTTTTTAAACGTAACTGGAGGAATTTCTGTAGAAGATACTGCAATTGATTTAGCAGTTGTGGCTTCTATTTTATCTTCAAACGAAGACATTGCCATTCCAGACGGATTTTGTTTCGCGGGAGAAGTTGGCCTTTCTGGAGAAATTCGACCAGTAAATAGAATTGACCAACGTATTCAAGAAGCTGAAAAATTGGGTTTTACTTCTATTTTAGTTTCTAAACACAATAAAATTTCTCTAAAAAATACGAAAATAAATATTGTTTTGGTTTCTAAAATTGAAGATGTGGTTAGTGAATTGTTTGGGTAAAACTTAGCAGTTGTCATTTCGACGAAGGAGAAATCACATAATAATAAAGTTGTTTTTTTTAAAATATAGAATAATAAAATATGAAAAAAATTGTCTTAATTATAAATCTATTTATAGTCTCAACATTAATTGCACAAAGTAATCGCCAAGCATTTACACTTAATATTGCAGCAAATGAAACTCAACAATATAAAGCCGACATACAAGAAAGCCCGTATTTTGTTAAAGAAAAAATACTTCAGATCTATTGTGGTGAAAAAGTATTTATTGAATGTCAAATTTCAGGAGATACAATTTCAACAATGAAAATAGTTGAGGAGAATATCAATATAAAATCAACAATAGAAATTGAATTAACTCAAAACTCTGAAGACAGAAAAAACATAAGTACAATGCTAGTAGTTAAAAATCCTTTCCAGAAGAAATTAAATTATAATGCAATAATGTATACTCCATTAAGTCAAACATGGAAAACAACTAGTATAATTCCAATACAACCTAATTTAATGAATTTTGAAACTTGGCCACATGCAATTATTTCAATTGTATTAGAAGGTTGGCGATTTGAAGAATAATACTTAGTGTTAATTTTAAAAATTCCTCATTAATGTTAAGATTTCTCCTTTGTCGAAATGACAACTTTAAAAATAAATAATATTCCTTCCCAACCTTTTCATCGAAATTCTACTCTATAATAGAAAGACTAAATTTAAATCGATGAAAAAAACATTCCAATTAGAAATAAAAAAACCTTGTAGTGCAGACTTAAACGCTATGAACAAAACCACTAACGGTTTTTTCTGTAATCTATGTTCAAAAGAAGTTGTCGATTTTTCAAATAAAAATGATGCCGAGCTAAGAAAAATATTTCATCTTGAGAAAAAAAATAACGTATGTGGAAAGTTTAACAACCATCAAATTGAATCAAAAAACAGCATTCAACAAAAATTTTCAATTCCACTTCGATATATTTTTTTAGCTTCATTATTATATGGTAAAAATGTTTTTTCTCAAAGCATAAAAAACAACAATTCAAACGAGACTATTTCTACAGAAAGTCAAAATAAACCCACAACAAGAATAGTTTTAGGAATGCCGAGCAGACCCGAAAAAAATCGTGAAAATTTAAATGTGTTTACCATAAAAAGCGAACTGATTTTTATAAATAAAAAGAAATCTTCAAAAGATATTACTTTATATTTTTTAGGCTCAAATGATGATGCAAAATTCGATAAATCAACTAATGAATACATTTCAAATGTGGAATTAGAAAAGGATTTTGTCAACTTTTATGTTGTTATAACTTATAAAAACAGAAAAATCACAAAAGTTTTTTCTTTTGATACTACAAAAATCATCAATAACTCTTACCGTCAAAATGTTTATTTAACACTAGATGATATTAAAAAACTTGGTTTAAAATAATTTAAAAAATCTCTAATATATTTCAATCATGAAAAAAATACTTTTCTTATTCACATTTTTGGTTTCAGCGACATTATTTGCTCAAAAACCAATATTTACAACTGCAACCGTAAAGGGCGCAACTGTTTACAGCAACAGTGCTGAACTTATTCAAACCACTTCTGTTAATCTTCCAAAAGGAACGAGCGAAATTGTCATTAAAAATGTTGCCGATTATTTGAATGAAAACACCGTTCAAATTGGAGCGCCCAACTCACTTACTGTTTTATCGGTTCAGTTTACGCAAAATTATATTTCTGAATATGAAATTGATGAAAGTAATCCTGCAATTAAAAAAGTACGCGATAGTATTTCATTGGTACAAAAAGAAATTGTTAAAGTACAAACAGAGAAAAATTCGCACTCAAAAACAATTGAATTATTAGATAAAAACCAACAAGTTTCAGGTTCGAATACAGGTTTAAATGTTACCGAATTAATGAAATTAGTCGATTATTACAATACTAAAAGAACTCAATTGAGCAATGCCATTACTGCTTTTCAAGAAAAAGAAAACAAACTGAATGATCGACTTAAAAAGTTGAATTCGAAACTTGAAATCAATACCAAAAATGAAGAGAAATCTTCAAAAGGAAAATTGGTTTTACAAGTAATGAACGAAAATGCAGGAACTGTAAATTTAGACATCAACTATCTTACTGCTGGAGCAACTTGGAAACCTTTTTATGATTTAAGAGCAGAAAGCATCAGTACACCAATTAACATGATGTACAAAGGGCAAGTAACGCAAAACACAGGAATTGATTGGAAAAAAATTAAACTTACCTTATCTAGCGGAAACCCAACACAAAACAACACTGCACCTATTTTACAAGCGTGGTTTTTACGTTACGGCACAAATAGAGGTTTTGTTCAGTATAACAATTCAAATGGTGTTATGAATACTTTACAAGGAAAAGTTTCAGGCCTAGAAATAAATCAAAAAAATGATACAAGAATTGTATTAAGAGGAAATAGATCTATTTCTGGAAACAACCAAGCTTTGGTTGTAATTGATGGTGAAATTTCAACAGCAGAGATTCTTCAATCATTATCTCCAAGAATAATTAAATCAACAGAAGTATTAAAAGGAGCTCAAGGTGCAGCACTTTATGGAGAGCAAGGTGTTAATGGTGTAATTATAGTTGAGACAAAGGGAAATGTTAGTGACTATACCGAAATAAATGAGTCGCAACTAAACGTTTCATTTGATATTGATATTCCATATGACATTTTATCAAATGGAAAAGCGCATAGCGTAGCTTTAAAAGAAATAAAATTGCCAGCCACTTATAGATATTACGCTGCGCCACGAATTGAAAAAGAAGCGTTCTTATTGGCTGAAATTAGTGATTATTCTAAATTCAATTTATTACCTGGAGAAGCGAATATTATTTTCGAAGGAATGTATGTGGGTAAAACGATGATTAATCCTAATCAAACTTCAGACACGTTGAATTTAAGCATGGGAAGAGATAAAAAAATCTCTATTAAGCGTGAAAAAATTGCAGACAAATCAGGAACAAAATTCTTATCGGCTTATAAAGAGCAAACGTTTACTTATGACATTACTATTCGTAACAACAAAAAAGAAAGTATTGAATTGTTACTGAAAGATCAATATCCAATAAGTACTGATAAAGAAATTACGGTTGAATTATTAGAAAAAGACAGAGCAAAAGTAAATGAAGAAACCGGGATTTTAACCTGGGATTTGAAACTTGGAGCAAATGAAACCAAGAAAATAAGAATCAGTTATAAGGTTCGTTATCCAAAAGACAAAGTGATTGATAATCTTTAAAAAGTAATTAGTAAAAAGTGATTAGTAATTAGCATTCAGTCTTTCTGTTTACTTATTACTAATCACTTTTTTATTATTTAAGGTGCAGGATTTGGAATTAACTCCTGAATAATTTCTATTTCATGTAGAACATCATCAGACAAAACAACGTCAAAAGCATCAATATTTTCTTTTAATTGCTCCAAAGTTGTAGCGCCAATTATGGTTGAAGTTACACATTGTTGCTGATTTACAAAAGCCAAAGACATTTGGGTCAATGTCAAGTTATTTGCTTCTGCTAAATCTTTATACAGTTTGGCTGCTTTATAACAATTTTCATTGATGTATCGTTTGAAATTTGGAAACAGTTTCATTCGAGAGTTTTCAGGAAAACCATTTAAATATTTACCTGTTAAAAATCCGAAACCTAAAGGCGAATAAGCCAATAAGCCAACTTTTTCGCGCATACACATTTCAGACAATCCTACTTCATACAATCTGTTCAATAACGAATACGGATTTTGAATGGTTGCTATTCTTGGTAAATTATGTTTTTCACTTTCTAAAAGAAATTTCATTACGCCATAAGGATTTTCATTAGAAACACCAATATGTTTGATTTTTCCTTCTTTAATTAATCCGTCATAAACAGATAAAACATCAAAAATATTGTCTTGCCAATTAGGATCTAATTCTTGCACACCACGTTTTTGAAACATATTCATGACACGTTCAGGCCAATGCATTTGGTACAAATCAATATAATCGGTTTGTAGGTTTTTCAAACTCAACTCAACCGCTTCCGTGATGCTTTTTTTAGAAAAATCTAAAGGATTTCTTATGTAAGTCATTCCGCGATTTGGACCTGCGATTTTAGTTGCCAAAACAATTTCATCTCGTTTTCCTGATTTTTTAATCCAAGAACCAATATGTCTTTCGGTGCTACCAAAAATTTCTGCGTTTCCGCCAATTGGATACATTTCTGCAGTATCAATAAAGTTCACACCTCTTTCTAAAGCATAATCCAATTGAGAATGTGCTTCAGCTTCTGAATTTTGGTTACCAAAAGTCATAGTTCCAAGGCAAATTTTACTGATTTTTATAGACGTATTGGGTAAAGTTGTGTATTTCATTTTTCAAGTTGATGAGAAGCAAAGTTACAAAGTTGTAAAGTCTTTTAAAAGAAAAAGGTTCAAATGTGACTTTGAACCTTTTTTAGAATCTTTCATGCTTAATATTACAATTCGCTCATTAATTTAGAAATTTCATCTAATTTTGGCGTTAAAATAATCTCAATTCTTCTGTTTTTAGCTTTCCCTTCAGCTGTTTCATTTGCCATTAAAGGCGCATATTCTCCTCTACCCGCTGCGGTTAAATTCTTTTTATCTACTTTTTTATTTTCAGATAAAATATTCACAATTGCAGTGGCACGTTTTGTAGATAAATCCCAGTTATTTTCTACTCCACCACCAATTGTTCCTGTAATTTTATCATTATCTGTATGTCCTTCAATTAAAACTGAAATTTCAGGATTATCACCTAAAACTTTTCCAACAGCAGTTACCGCTTTTTTTCCTTCAGTACCCACTGTCCAACTTCCTGATTCGAAAAGTAATTTATTCTCCATAGAGACATAAATTTTTCCGTTTCTATTTTCAATTGTCAAACCTTTTCCTTCAAATGCATTTAAAGCTTTCGATAACGTTTCTTTTAGCTTATTCATTCCAGCTTCTTTCTCAGCCATCATTTTTTCTAATTCTGCTAAACGAGAAGTAGACGATGCTAAGTCGGCTTTTAATTTGTCTAATCGCTCTTGTTCAGCAGTCAATTTGCTTTGTTTCGCTTCTAACTCTGCCAATAACTCTCTGTTTTTCTTCATGTTGCTATCTAAAGCATCATTACTGTTCTTTTCTAATGCTGCATAAGAAGCTTTTAAGTTATCTAAATTTTTCTTTGTTGCTGCATAATCAGAAGCCAACTTATCTCTCTCAGATTTTGCTTTATCTAACTCTGTTTGCAAACTTGTTTTTTCTTGTTCTAACTTGTTTTTGCTTTTAGACAAGGCTCCATTTTCATCAGCTAAAGCATTACGTTCTTTCTTTAAATCGGCATATTTGTTTTCTAAATCGTTATATATTTTTTTAGAAACACAAGAAGTAGTTAATCCTAGAACTACAACAGCAAGGGCAACTTTTTTTATCATCTTTTATTATTTAGTTTATTGGTTATTTTAATTCTACTACAACTGGGCAATGATCGGAATGTTTAGCTTCGGGTAAAATATAAGCGCGTTCAATTTTACTTTCTAAAGACTTATCAACTAAACAATAATCAATTCTCCACCCTTTATTATTATTTCGAGCATTAGCTCTATAACTCCACCAACTGTAATGGTGCGGTTCTTTATTTAAATGCCTAAATGTATCTATAAATCCACTTTTCATAAACGCATCTAACCAAGCTCTTTCTTCAGGTAAAAAACCAGATGTATTTTTATTTCCAACAGGATTATGAATGTCAATCGCTTCATGACATATATTATAATCGCCACAAATGACAAGGTTTGGGACTGATTTTTTTAAATCATTTATATACTCCTGAAATTCATCCATGTATTGAAACTTATAACTCAATCGTTCTGAATTAGTTCCAGATGGAAGATACAAACTCATTACTGAAACAGAATCAAAATCAATACGTAAATTACGTCCTTCAAAATCCATGTGGTCAATTCCTGTGCCAAAAACAACATTTTTGGGCTCTGTTTTAGAGAAAATCGCTACTCCGCTGTATCCTTTTTTTTGAGCAGAAAAATAATATTGATAAGGATAACCTGCCGCTTCAATTTCAAGCTTTGGAACTTGTTCTTCCATTGCTTTAATTTCTTGAAGGCAAATTACATCAGGATTTGCTTGTTGCAACCATGTGATAAAATCTTTTGAAATTGCGGCTCTAATTCCGTTTACGTTATAAGAAATTATTTTCATTATCTAATTTTGGTTATCGTTCAAATGTAATAAAATACAATTGAAAACAAAACTAGTTCATTAGGATTTTAAAGGATTTTCTGAACAAAATTCATAATTACAAAATGAAAATGCTTTCTTGTAATACTTCACTTATTTTAACTCAGAATTGTTATCTTTGTTTTTAGTTCAAATAAAAAAATAAATGGGATTAGTTAATGCCAAAGAAGTAGCAAAAGCTATAAATACTGACAAATACGGGATTTTCGGAACTTTTTCAGGCTGGTTACTGATGAAGGTTTTAAAAATTTCTACTCTCAATAAAATATACAATAAAAATAAGCATTTAAAAGACGTTGAGTTTTTGAATGCTATACTTGATGAATTCCAAATTAAATTTGAAATTCCAGAAGAGGACTTAAAAAGATTACCCAAAGACGGAGCTTATATTACGGTTTCTAATCATCCGTTAGGAGGAATTGATGGTATTTTGCTTTTAAAGTTAATGTTAGAACAAGAACCCGAATTTAAAATCATTGCCAATTTCTTATTGCATAGAATTGAGCCAATGAAACCCTACATAATGCCTGTTAATCCTTTTGAAAATCACAAAGACGCAAAATCTAGCGTTGTAGGCATTAAAGAAACATTAAGACATTTGAGCGACGGAAAACCTTTAGGGATGTTTCCTGCCGGAGAAGTTTCTACTTATAAAGACGGGAAATTAGTAGTTGATAAACCGTGGGAAGAAGGGGCTATTAAAATCATTAAAAAAGCGAAAGTCCCAGTTGTTCCAATATATTTTCATGCGAAAAATAGCAAACTTTTTTACTTTTTATCCAATTTAAATGAAACTTTAAGAACCGCTAAATTACCTAGTGAATTACTGACACAAAAAGACCGAGTAATTAAAGTTCGAATTGGAAAACCCATTTCTGTTGCTGAACAAAATGAAATTGAAAACATTACAGAGTATGGCGATTTTATTCGTAAAAAAACCTACATGCTTTCTAATGCATATGAAGAAGAATCTAAGTTTAGAACTTTTTCTTTATTAAAAACAACTAAGACACCTAAGCAAATTGCGAAATCTGCTAATCATGAAAATATTTTAGAAGAAGTTGCTTTACTTAAAGAAACAGATTGTCGTTTGTTACAAAGTAAAAATTATGAAGTATATTTAGTTACTGCTGATAAAATTCCAAATATTTTACACGAAATAGGTCGTTTACGCGAAATTACATTTAGAGAAGTTGGAGAAGGAACTAATGAATCTTTAGATTTAGACAAGTACGATAAATATTACCATCATATGTTCTTATGGGACGTAGAAGCACAACAAATTGCTGGAGCTTATAGAATGGGACTTGGCTCTCATATTTATGCTTCTCATGGAATCAACGGTTTCTACTTACAAGAATTATTTAGGTTTGAGCCTGAACTTTTTGACATGATGAGTAAATCTATTGAAATGGGAAGAGCATTTATCATTAGTGAATACCAACAAAAACCAATGCCTTTATTTCTTTTATGGAAAGGCATTGTTCACACAACATTACGTTATCCAGAACATAAATTTTTAATTGGCGGAGTGAGTATTAGCAATCAATTTTCTGAATTCTCAAAATCATTGATGATTGAATTTATGAAGTCACATTATTACGATCCATATATTGCTCAATATGTTCACCCTAAAAAGGAGTATAAAGTTCAATTAAAAGATGCGGATAAAGATTTTGTATTTAATGAAACAGAAGCTGATTTGATGAAATTTGACAAAATTATTGATGAAGTTGAACCTGGAAATCTTAGGCTACCTGTTTTAATTAAAAAGTACATTAAACAAAATGCAAGAGTTGTTGCCTTTAATGTAGACCCTTTATTCAATAATGCTGTTGACGGTTTAATGTATATTAAAATTTCTGACATTCCAGAAAGCACAATGAAACCTGTTATGGAAGAATTTCAGGCAGAGCTAGAAAAAAAAGACAAAAGGTAATTACATCCAAATCGATTCTTTTAGAATGTCGTCAAATCCATTTATAGAGATAAAATAAATTACTCTAATCAAATGATATAATATAAGAATAGCCGCAATTATGTAGGCTATTTTTTTTCTTTTTTGGTATGAAATGGGTAGAATTTCTTTATTCTTAAAAAATTCAATTGTAAATTTTATTAATAAAAACACACAAAGTAAAACTACAAAAGGTCCGAATAAATGGAAATAAAAACTTTTGTAAATATCGCCATCGTAGAAAAAAACCATTGATTTTGTTATTCCACATCCCGGACAAGGAAACCCGGTTAACATTTTAAACGGACAAAAAGATTGTTCGTTTTCTAAATTACCTGAGTTATTATAATAAATTAAAAAAGGAATAATTAGCACGCAAATTGCACTAATTATTCCTATAATTCTATTTTTTTTAAATGTATTAATTGTATAACTTATTAATTTCTGATTGAACTATCATTGCAGAAATCATTGGAAAAAACAAACATAAAACCAACAGCATAGTTGAATCGTCTTTATTAGGCTGACCTGTCAATTGATACACTTTTGGAAGTCCGTCTCTACCTACTAACCAATAGAAAAACAAATTTAGTCCGCAACAACCTGTTACAATTGCAATTGTTGGCGAAATAACTTCTTTATTATTAACGGCGTTTAAAACCTCTGCCATTTTAAGATTCCAATAAATTAAATATAAACCACAAGTAATTATCCCAAGAATCAATACAACAATAGGGTCGACTTTAAAATAAGGTATATTATTTTGTGGTTGATTCCAATCTTCATTAGGTTTTGTAGTTTCCATATTTTATAATTTTAAGTTATTTAAATGCACTATCTATAGGCTCCCAAAGTTCAATTTTATTTCCTTCTAGATCTAAAATCCAACCAAACTTACCATATTCATAAGTCTCCATTTCACCTATAATTGTTACATTTTCTTCAGATAATTTTTTTAACAGTTTTTCTAAATCATAAACTCTAAAGTTTTGCATGAATTCTTTTTTTGATGGTTCGAAGTAATTTGTATCTTCTTTAAACGGGCTCCACTGCGTAGAACAATCATCTCCATTCTCATTTTTCCACCAAAAAGTGCAGCCGTAATCATCAATAGGTAAATCTAAATGTTTTTTATACCATTCTTTTAGAAGTGATGGGTTTTGAGTTTTAAAGAAAAATCCTCCTAAACCTGTAACTCTTTTTTCCTTAAGAACCTCTTTAAAACTTCCGTTGTATAAATTCTCAACTTTATCAACAATTGTTTGCGCTAATTTTTCATGACTCTCAAATGTCCAGCCGCCAACATGAGGGGTAAGAAGAACATTATCTGCATTTTTTAAATATTCGAAGGCTTTATTTTTATGATTTTCATCAAATAAATTTTCAAACGAAAGTTTTTCATATTCCAATACATCTAAACCAGCTCCAAGAATCTTCCCAGACTTTAATGCAGTAACCAAATCAGAAGTCACGACACTTTTGCCTCTAGCCGTATTGATTAGCCAAAATGGTTTTTCAAATTTTTCAATAAAACTTGAGTTAATCATTTTATCAGTTTCTGGAGTCCAAGGAACATGTAAACTTAAAACATCTGCTTTTCCTTGAAGTTCAGCTAAAGAAACTTGCTTTGCATTTGCATCGCCAACTGCATTTTTTATATCATAGCATAAAACATCAACATCAAAACCTCTCAACTTCTTAGCAAAGGCTTTCCCCATATTTCCATAGCCAATTATACCAACTGTTTTGCCGTCTAACTCATGTCCGCGATTTGCTTCACGATTCCATTGACCGTTTTTAACTTCAGTATTTGCCTTGTTTAGATTATTGAACAGTGATAAAATCATTCCTAAAGCGTGTTCTCCAACTGCATTTTTATTTCCTTCTGGAGCAGCAATAAGTTGAATGTTTTTGCTTTCAGCATATTCACAATCAATACTTTCTAAACCAGCTCCTACTCTAGCAATAAACTGAAGATTATTAGCTTTATCAATAAATGTTTTGTCAATTTTAAAACGACTGCGAATAATAATTCCGTTATAATTGTGAATTTTAACTTCAATTTCTTCTTTTGATGAAGTAAAATCTTCATCATTTTGAAAACCTAACTCTTGTAATTGATTGATCAACAAAGGATGATTGCTGTCGATATGAAGAATTTTAATTGATTTTGAAATCATTCTGTTATAATTAAGAATGCTAAAGATACAGATAAATTCAAGCAAACAAAAATGAAAATATTTTAACAAAAAGTATATTTTTTATACATACTGACAACTCATGTGATGCTGTATCTTTACCTCGGTTAATAGCAGTAATTTTTTCTAATCGAAAAAATATAAAAACCGAAACATCATGTTTCGGTTTTTTTTATTATATCCCTTTTCAAAATTAAAATCCAAGAATAGCTTTTGCTATTGAAAAATAAATAAGAATTCCGCAAATATCATTACTGGTTGTAATAAATGGCCCTGTAGCAAGTGCTGGGTCAATACCATATTTATTTAAAGTTATAGGTATAAATGTGCCTAAAAAAGAAGCTGTAACAATAACAGACAATAATGCCGCAGTCACTGTAAAAGCCAAATTGAGAGCTTCATCTAATAAAAAGTAGCATCCTAAAAACAAAATTGCCCCTAAAATTAATCCATTAAAAAGACTTAAAGAAAACTCTTTTAACAATCTTTTCCAAAGTGAACCTGTCAATGTATCGTTAGCTAAACCTTGTACAATTATCGCTGAAGATTGTACACCAACATTTCCTGCCATAGCAGCAATAAGTGGTGTGAAAAAGAAAAGTTCTGCATGTTCTTTCATTGCACTGTCAAACAATCCTAATAATTTCACAGAAATAAAACCTCCGAATAACGCCAAAACCAACCATGGTAAACGTGCTTTTGTTAATTCAAGAATACTATCATCTGCCTCGACATCTTGGGAAATACCTGCTGCTAATTGGTAATCTTTATCTGCTTCTTCTTTGATGACATCAATAATATCATCAATGGTAATTCTACCAACCAATCTTCCTAGCTCATCTACAACTGGAATTGCTTCCAAGTCATATTTTTGCATTATACGGGCAACTTCAACATCTTTAGCGTCTACTTTTACAAAATCTACTTTTGGAATATAAATATCACTAATCGGTGTTTTTGTAGAAGTCGTTAATAAATCTTTTAGAGATAAACGTCCTTTTAAGCGTTGCTCATCATCCACCACATAAATAGAATGCACGCGAGAAACATTTTCAGCTTGCGCACGCATTTCTTTAACACAAGTAAGCACGTTCCAATTTTCATTAACTTTTACAAGTTCTTTACCCATTAATCCACCAGCAGTGTCTTCATCGTAGCGAAGAAGTTCAACAATATCTTTTGCATGTTCAACATCTTCTAACTCAGAAATTACTTGTTCTTTTTTTTCTTGAGAAAGTTCTGCAATAATATCAGCAGCATCATCTGTACTTAACTCATCAAGTTCTTCAGCAATTTCTTTTGGGGTAAGGTTTTTAAGAATTTTATTCCTTACATCTTCATCCAGCTCTTTTAATATTTCGGCTGTTTGTTCAGAATCTAATGCATTAAAAATGTAAGCAGCTTCTTTATCATCAAGCTCTTCCATAATTTCAGCGACATCAGCAAAGTGCATTTCTTGAAACAAGTTATAAACTTCTTGTTCCTTATTGTTTTCAATTAAATCTTCTAATTGAGAAATGAATTCTTTACTAATTTTAAACTCCATTGGCCTCTATTTTTTGCGTTAAATCTATGAATTGTTCAACTGAAAGTTGTTCTGGTCGAAGGTCAAAGATACTATCTTCTTTTAAAACATCAGAATGAATCATGCTTTTTAAACTATTTCGCATAGTTTTTCTTCGTTGATTAAAGGCTAATTTAACTACTGTAAAAAACAGTTTTTCATCACATGGTAAAGTAAAATTTTCTTTTCTTTTTAATCGTAAAACCCCAGAATCTACTTTTGGTGGTGGATCAAAAACATCTGGCGGAACGGTGAATAAATACTCTGCTTCATAAAATGCCTGAGCTAAAACTGATAAAATTCCATACACTTTACTTCCTTTCTTTTCACAAATACGTTGTGCTACTTCCTTTTGAAACATTCCAGCAAACTCAGGAACTTGACTTCTCATTTCAAGTGTTTTAAAAACAATTTGTGTAGATATATTATATGGAAAGTTTCCAATTATTGCAAAAGGTTCGCCTTTAAATATCTCATTTAAATTGTATTTCAAAAAATCTTTAGAAATAATTTTACCTTCTAATTTAGGATAATTCTGCCCTAAGTACTCAACCGATTCAGTATCAATCTCAATTACAAAAGTTTCAGTTGGCTTCTCCAATAAATATTTTGTAAGTACACCCATACCAGGGCCAATTTCTAATACTTTAGAATAGTTTTCTAGTGAAATTGAGTCTGCTATTTTTTGCGCAATACTTTCATCGGTAAGAAAATGTTGCCCTAGGTGTTTTTTTGCTTTTACTGACATTTTTGTCTTTTGAAATTAATTTCCTGAATGAAAATGTTCGCTAAAGACTTCTAATTCGGTCCTAAAAGCAAGCATTTTATCACCAAACAAAGATAGTCCTTCTTCTCTTAATCTTGGTGCGTAATTTTTATAATAATCTTCTAACTTTTCTTTAGAATCTGTAAAATACTGAACCGCATAAGTAGTTCCACCCATTTCTTCTTCAACTAAAACTTTAACAAATTTAGCTTTGATGAACAAACCGGTTTTTAAAACATCGTTAATGTGTTTTTGTTGCATCCACACTAACCATTTTTCATGAACACTTTCGTCAATATTTATCGTAACATTATATATTATCATTTCTATTATTTTAATTTATTATAGAGAATTATCTCCTCTAAGTTTTCGGTATTGTAATTGAGCTTCTGTATAAAAAATACTATCTGGATGCTCAAAAAGTATCTTTTCGTACAAAGGTTTTGCTTGTACTGCATCGTTTAAATTTTTATTGAAGATTTCAGCTGCATAAAACAAAGCCTCATCTATAAAAACACTTTCTTTATGATTATCAATTATAGTTTTATAGTATTTTAACGCTTGTAAATATTCTTTTTTTTCTTCAAAAATTTGTCCGATTTTCAATAGTGCTTCATCTTCTATCGAATCACCTTTGAACTTTTCCAATATGCTTAAGAACCCATTTAAAGCTTCATCATTTTTCTTTTGGTACAAAAGAAAATCGGCTTTAGCATAAGCTGTTAAAGCTGTTCTTGTACTATCCTCGGAATTATCTGAAATAAGTAAAAATAAAGCAATTGCATCGTTTGCAATTAACAAACTTGACGATTGTTTTAATACTTTAACTTGCTGAAATGTCCAGTCGAAATCATTTTTATAATAATTTGCTTTAGCCATTTTCATACTTGCTTCATGTGCTAATTCATCATTTTTTAAATTCTCTTCAACTTGAGCATAATATAAAATTGCCTGATTGAATTTTTCATCGAAAACCATAATATCAGCCAATTCCATTTTCACATTAGCTTCTTCTCTAACATTCAACGGCAACTTTAAAGCTGTGCTTAACAACTGAATTCCCTCTTTTGGTTGCTTTCTATAAAAAGCATCAAAATGTGCTGCTAAAATTTGAAGATTTAAACTATACGGACTTATTCCATACTTTTTAAGCAACAAAACTAGTTCGCCATAAATAGCTTCATATTCAGACGAATTAGCTGCTTCAATTTTCATTTGCATTAAAAAATGATGGGCCTGCATTTGCAAACCTACATCTTGTGTATTTTCTAAAACAAATTGCAAAATATCAGCTGCATCTTCATTTTGCTTATCATTAATTGCCAATTTTGCAAGAGCAACAATATTGTAAAAACTATCAGGATTACGTTTATATATAGCTCTTTCCTGAATAAAAGCTTTTCCAAATTCTTTTTGTTGCACATACAACCAACTCAAAAATTGATTCCAATAATTATCTGGCGTTTTTTGTGTTTTAATTAATAATGTTTTTTTTAAATAAGCAGTAAAAGTTCCATTTGCATCTTCTGAAATGAAACGCGACAAATAATTTTGAACCAAACTTGTATTATCTTGTTTTTCAAATGAAAATTGCAATAATTTATCAGTCATTAATTCCATATTACCCATTTGCCCTTGAATTAAAGCGACTTGATAATCAAAATTTAGATTTGGATTTCCTTTTTGTGCAACATCATACACTTTTAAAGCCCAATCTAAAAGAACCTTTTTTTCAAAAGCATTTCCTATTTGATATGCATAATTAGGTTCTTTTTGTACTTCCGCTAATGCAATCTCATATTGCTTTTGTGCTTTTGAAGTATTTTTTTGCAATTGAAAATTATAACCCAATTCAACATATAAAACTGGCTGACGGTATTTCTTATTTCTATCATCTATTGCTTTTTCAGCTTTTTCAAACTGTTGTAACTGTTGATAACATGTTATTAGTCGCTCAAAATAATAGGCATTTGCAGGTTGCTTACTAGAAATACTTTCAAGCATTGTAACCGCTTTTTCAAATTCACCTTTCTCAAAATAATCCAATGCCAATTGTTCGTTTTGAGCAAAAGCAAAAAACGAAAACAAAAAAACCATTTTAGTGAGAATAAATTTCATACTTATTAAAAACAAACAATGTACTAAAGTAACACATTTTGCGTCAATTTAGTACATTATTATAAATTGTATACGTTTAGTTTATGATATCGAAACCAGTATACTTACGCAATACTTCTGGAATAACAATCCCTTCTGGCGTCTGATAATTTTCTAAAATTCCGGCTAAAACTCTTGGCAATGCTAATGAACTACCGTTTAATGTATGAGCCAATTGGTTTTTACCATCTTTATCTTTGAAACGCAATTTCAATCTATTCGCTTGAAAAGTTTCAAAATTTGAAACCGAACTAATTTCTAACCAACGATCTTGCGCCGTAGAATATACTTCGAAGTCGTATGTTAAAGATGATGTGAAGCCCATATCGCCACCACATAAACGTAAAATTCTAAATGGAAGTTTCAGTTCTCTAAGAATCTCTTTTACATGTTCAACCATTCCATCTAAAGCCTCATAAGACTTATCAGGATGTTCAACACGTACAATTTCAACCTTGTCAAATTGATGCAAACGATTTAAACCGCGCACATGTGCTCCCCAAGAACCCGCTTCTCTCCTAAAACATGGTGTGTAACCTGTATAAGTAATTGGTAATTCATTTTCTTGCAAAAGAACATCTCTAAAAATATTGGTAACTGGAACTTCCGCAGTTGGAATTAAATATAAATCATCTTTTGCATCATGATACATTTGCCCTTCTTTATCTGGCAATTGCCCTGTTCCATATGCCGAAGCTTCATTAACTAAATGAGGCACTTGCATTTCTGTATAACCAGCATCTGTATTTTTATCCAAGAAATATGAAATTAAAGCACGTTGCAATTTAGCACCCTTCCCTTTATAAACTGGAAAACCAGGCGCAGTAATTTTTGTACCTAATTCAAAATCTATGATGTCGTATTTTTTAATTAAATCCCAATGAGGCAATGCACCTTCATGCAATTTAGGAACCTCTGCTTCTTCATAAACATTTAAGTTTTCTTCAGGAGTTTTTCCTATTGGAACAATATCAGCGGGTAAGTTTGGCAACTTATAAAGTTCTTCTTGTAGCTCTAAAGCAGCTTCATTTAAAACATCGGTCAACTCTCTTCCTTTTTCTCTAAATTGAGTAGATTTTTCTTTTAAAATTTCAGCCTTTGCTTTTTCTCCACTTTTCATTAAAGCACCAATATCTTTGGACAGCTTATTAGATTCTGCAAGTGTATTGTCTAATTCAGCCTGTAGCGAACGTCTTTTTTCGTCTAAATTAATTACTAACTCAACTTGTTCTTGAGCGTTCATATTTCTTTTTTCTAAACGTTTTATTACATCTTCCTTGTTTTCTCTAATATAAGCTATTTGTAACATAATTTATTGGTGTTTAAGCCGCAAATTTAATGAATTTGAATAAAATACACTCAGTGTTTTAAAACTAATTAATAATGAATTCATTTATTTATTATCTTAGCTAAAACTTTTATCCCCAATGAAAAAAATATTTTTAAACCTACTAATAATCAGCTCTTTATTCAGCTATTCCCAAACTGAAAATGAAGATTTTGAACAAATGGTTGAAGCAGAAATGAAATCTGCTTCATCAACAATTAATTTTAGAGCAAATCTAAACACTCAAGATTACGACGTAACCTATCATGAATTACGGTTTACTGTTGACCCAGCAGTATATTTTATAAATGGTGATGTTAACACAACCTTTACCGCTTTATCAGATATGAATACAGTTACATTTGACATGGCAAATGAACTAACAGCAAGCAGTGTAACCATCAATTCAATTCCTGCCCCTTTTACACAAAACGGTAATAATGAAATCATAATAACACTTCCTGCAACTCTTATAACAGGCAACAGTCAAACTGTTAGGATAATTTATTCGGGAGCACCACCAGTAAGTGGATTTAGTGCCTTTGCAACACAAAATCATGCAGGAAATCCAGGCTTATGGACACTTTCTGAACCTTATGGTGCTAGAGACTGGTGGCCATGTAAGCAAGATTTAAGCGATAAAATTGCTAGTATTGATGTTTATATTACAGCTCCATCAGTAAACATAAGTGTTTCAAATGGATTACAGCAATCAGTTATTGACAATGGAAATGGAACAAAAACAACTCATTTTCATCATGGATACCCAATTCCTGCATACTTAATTGCAATTGCTACTACGAACTATCAAATTTACAACCAGCAAGCAGGTTTAGGTACTGTTGCAAGTCCTTTCTTCCCACTTGTAAATTATATTTATCCAGAAACCGCAGCGGCTACCCAAGCAAGTTTAGCAGTTACTCCAACTATTATGAACTTGTTTGAAAACTTAATTGGCAATTATCCTTTTAGAAATGAAAAATATGGTC
>JBEDTP010000155.1:0-35913 GCA_040119075.1 Flavobacterium sp. | reverse complement strand
CCAAATTCAACTCCTATATTAATTTTAGAGTAAGTTATTGGTAAACCTATTCCAAAATTCATGCCATAATCATTAATACTTTCGTTATTTATAATAAGACCAGTTTTTTCATATCTAAAACCTGCTCGGTAAACAATTTTGTTTAAATAGTTTGAAAACGAATCGTATTTTGGGATGAAATATCCTCCTATGGTATATTTTTGAGAGTTTTCAAAACTAGCGGTTGTTATGTCGTTAAATCGATTGTTTTGATTGCTGCTATTTTGAAATGTTATTTCAGTACCTACTAACCATTTGTTTGTTTCTCCAATTCCAGCGCCAAATGATAATTTAGATGGTATAATTAATTTTGTGTTTGCTACTTCAATGTCTCTCGAATCATTTACAAATTCGGTTCCTGTAACAGGGTTGTATGTTGCAGTTGCTATGTTTCTTTCGTTAGTTGAATTTAATTTTGATTCAGGACTATATGTTAAACTAGAATAAAAATTTAGTTTTTCACTAATTTTCTTGTTGAATAAAAAGCCTAAATTTGCTGATAGTCCACTAATGCTAGATGTGTTTCTCTCTCTAGATCCAAGTTGCACAGCATCATCAAATATGGCATCTGAAATAAATTCGGTTGATTCACTTTCAATAATACCAAAGTTATATTGAATATCTGCACCAAAACTAAAGTTGTCGTTGAAAGAATATCCAGCACCGATAAATACTCTATTGATGTTTCCTATCCCGGTAAATCGTCTACTTCTCTCAAGATTGTTTTCAGTACTCGTGCTTTCAATTTTATATCCAACGGCACTATATGGCATAAGTCCAAATGCAGCTCCAAATTTCCCAGCTGGGATACCAACGGCGATGTAATCTAGTGTAGTTCTTTTTGCTTTTTCTGAAGTTTGAGAATTACTAATGTTATTGAAGTTTGAAGTACTACCAATTCCAAAACTAGTTAGTTTTAAGCTAGAATATGAAGCAGGATTTAATAAATTAAGACTTATACTGTCTCCTGTAAAGCTTAATCCGCCCATTGCTCTTGCGTCTTCAGTACCTCTAAATTTTACATCCCCAAGACCATAAAATGAATAAGGTGAAGAAGTGTTTTCTTGTGAAAAGCCTATTAATGTTGTTAATAAGCAGATAATAACGATTATTTTTTTAGTCATTTTTATTTTTACAATAGGTGTATAAAATGTTCAAACTTTCCAATAAGAAATTTGAATTCGCAAATATGGTGTTTTTTATACTTTTAGCCAAAAAATCTGCGTCTCCTCCTGTTAAAATTATTGTTAAATCTTTATCTAATTCTTTATATTGAGTTATAAACCCGTTAATTTCATTAATTAGTCCATTAATCACACCTGAATAAATAGACTCTGATGTGCTTTTTCCAATTAAAAAATCAATTTCTTTGTTTTCTAATAACGGTAATTTTGCAGTATAATTATTCAAACTCTTATATCGAAGCGATAAACCTGGAGAAATTGCGCCACCTTGGTATTCATTTTTTGAATCGACATAGTCGTAAGTAATACATGTTCCAGCATCAATTATAAGCCGATTTTGATTTTTAAAACTTAAAACGGCACCTGCACTTAGAACCAATCGATCAATACCTAACGTTTCTTTTGTCTTGTAATTGTTTGAAAATGGAAATAATGTCTCATGTGAAATTTCAACTAAATTAAGCTTCTCTTTTAAGTACAAAAAAGTGTTTTCACTGAGGTTTGCAACAGAAGAAATGATTCCTTTAGTTATTTTTGGATGTTTTTTTAAAATGATTTCAAAATTTATTTGGGCTTGGTCCTGTTTGAAAACAAACTTTTGCAAAAGTGTATTTTGTTCAAATACAGCACATTTAATATATGAATTTCCAATATCGATTGCTAATAGCATATTTTGGTATTTTGAAAAGCAAATATACAAATTGATTTTTTTTAAAAATTGTTTTGGATAATATAAAAATGGTTCTATATTTGCACTCGCAATAAGGAAGGTACCTTAGCTCAGATGGTAGAGCAACGGACTGAAAATCCGTGTGTCCCTGGTTCGATCCCTGGAGGTACCACTTTATAAACCCGAATAGAAATATTCGGGTTTTTTGTTTTTAAATTAATTATGTATCTGAATCATTATTGTATACTATTTGTTTATGAAATTATTAAAAACACTATTTTGTAAGTTTTATTTGTTTCAAATAAAAGTAGGAAACGAAGATATTGCGCCTTTTTCGACAATCCTCATATTAGGAGGAGTTACTTTACTATATTTGTTTGATTTGTGGTTTTTTATGAGCGTTCTTTTTAATCCTTTGAATTTTGAATTGAAGCCAGAAATTTTAATATTTGTATTATCAATTATTATGGGATTTTATTATTATATTTTTTTATATAAAGCTAAGTATAAGTCTTTTGTTAAAGAATTTAAAAAGAAAAAAGAGTTTGAAGAGAGTAAAATAGCTATAGCATTTGTAGGACTTGCATTTCTTCTATATATTTCTTTTATAATTTTAAAGATATTGCAAAATTCAAAAAAGATTTGATGTTCTTTATAACACCATCTCCTCATAAGTTAAAATTGTAGTGTAGCCTTTTGTTCTAAAATATTCTGTTGGGTTGTTTTTAGAAAGTACCATTACAAAATCGCCACCCCAAGCGCCAAGGCTTTTTACCACTCCTTTAAAATCGTGAAAGAGTTGTTCTTTTACCGTTTGCGCTTCAAGCACATCGCTCATTATAGCTTGGTGCTTTTCCATTAATAAAGCAAAGTCTCTACCTTCATTTACCAATAAAGCTTCTTCGGTTATTGCATTTATTTTAGTAATTATCTTGTCTACTTTATGTTGTTTACTCATGTAGTTGCTTATTGCACTACGACTGCTTTGTTTTTTATTAAGATAAACAAAATGAATGTTTTCTTTAAAAGTAGGATTGAATGGAACAACTTCAAAATGCGGTTTGTTGTTTTCTAAGGTGTAAATAATAGGTTCGTTTGTTTGCGCACAAGCAACATCATAACCGCTTCCGCCAAAACTTTTTTGTAATAATTCAAAAGCATCAATGTTTAGCCATTGCGCAATATTATTTAATAGCGTAGAAGATGTTCCTAAGCCCCAAAGGCGAGGAAATGTTAGCTTTGTTTCAATTATATAGCCTTTAGACTCTGTAATAAATTCAGGACTTTGTATATAAGCTTGGTGTAGAATTGCAATTAGTTTAGTTTTTACATCTGAAAAATTTTCACACTCGGCTTTTGAAATAATTTCGTCAAAACGTATTGTGTCTTCAAACCATATTGTGTTATCAGAATCAAAGCTTATCCATTGAATTAGGTTGTTTATTCCTGATTCTATGCTTAAACTTTGACCAAATTTTGTAGGAACTGCTAATGCTTTTGCTCCATCTAATACTACATATTCTCCAGTGAGTAATAATTTTCCGTTGCTATAATAGGTTTGTTTCAATTTTTGTGTTTTTAGCCCCGATTGTAGCGGTATCCTTTTTTTAGATTGTACTTCGACAAGCTCAGTATGACAATCTAAAAAAAGATATAGCGAAAAGCGGGAGTAGCTTCTAGTTATTTTCGTAATTGTTCTAAATAATCAACGACCAAACTGTGAGAAATGGTATTGTCTTTAAAATAATCTAACACTTTTATTTTTTCTTCTTTTGTGGCTTGGTGTTGGTTTAAAATATTCATGATGTGCATTTTCATGTGCCCTTGTTGAATGCCTGTTGTGGTTAAAGAACGCACGGCTGCAAAATTTTGTGCTAAACCTGTTACTGCAACAATTTTCATTAAATCCTCTGCGCTTGGTTTACCTAACATTTCTAATGAAAATTTAACCAACGGATGCAAAGTGGTTAATCCGCCAATAGTTCCAATGGCTAAAGGAATATCCATCCAAAAAGTGAAAATGTCGTTTTCTATTTTTGCATGTGATAAGCTTGAATATTGTCCGCTTTTACTTGCGTATGCGTGAACTCCGGCTGCTACCGCTCTAAAATCGTTACCTGTGGCAACAATTACAGCATCGATTCCGTTCATGATACCTTTATTGTGCGTTACGGCTCTATAAGGTTCAATTTCGGCAATTTTAATGGCGTTTACAAATTTTTCGGCAAACTCTTTTGAATCAATTGAGGTGTCATCACTTAGCTCGTTAACCGGACAAGAAACTTCGGCTCTTACGATACAATTAGGGACATAGTTACTTAAAATACTCATGATGACTTGAACATTTTTTTCATCATCATTAAAGTCGTTATACTCTCTTGCTTCGTTTTCTAATGTTTTGGCAAATTGCTCTAGACATGTGTTAATGAAATTAGCTCCCATGCTGTCTTTTGTGTTAAAAGTAGCATGCAACTGGAAGTAATTGTCAAGTTCTGAAGTTTTATTTTTTAATTCGATATCTAAAATTCCACCGCCACGTTTTTGCATGTTTTTAGTGAAGCCTTCGGTATCTGAAAAGAACTTTGGTTTTATTTCTGAAAAGAATTTTTGAAGTTTTTCAAATGATCCTTTGAATAGAAAATGTACTTGACCAATTTTTTCTGTTCCAATTACAGTTGCTTTAAAACCGCCTCTTTCTCCCCAAAATTTAGCTGCTTTTGATGCTGCCGCAACAACTGAACTTTCCTCAATTGCCATGGGAATAGTGTAGCTTTTTCCGTTAATAACAAAGTTTGGTGCAACTCCGTAAGGCAGATAAAAATTAGTTAAAGTGTTTTCTATGAATTCATCGTGTAGTTTTTGTAAATTTTCATTTGAATTCCAATATTGTTTGACTGTTTCGAATGCTTCAGTGGGATTACTAAAATAAGTATTTGAAATCCATTCTATTTTTTCTTCTTTAGAAAGCTTAGAAAAGCCTTTTATATTTTGGGTCATGGTGTTTGAAAAATTTAGACAAATATACTAAATGGATTATTTTTTAAGCGTATTTATCCATTTTAATAAAGTATTTTCAAATTGAGTTTTATCAATTGGTTTTATAATAAAATCATTCATTCCTATATCCATGCATTTTTCTTTTTCACCTGTGATGATTCCTGCGGTTAATGCAATTATTATTGTTTCCGGATTTTCTCTTTTAATTTTAATAGTAGCTTCATAGCCATTCATTACTGGCATTTGTATGTCCATTAAGATAATTTCTGGATTCAATAAACTTGATGTTTCAAAGGCTTCAAGACCATTTACAGCTTCAAGTATTTTAATGTTTGGAAATTTTTTAGAAATTAATGTTTTAGTAAGCAACATGTTTATTTTATTGTCTTCAGCAATAAGAATATTAATGTTAGATTTATTTAAATATTGTTGTTCTTTTTCTTCGTTTTTTAATTTATGAAATGGATTGTTTATTTTGTTTAAAATATTTTGCAAAACATTTGATTTTACGGGTTTTATTATTGAAAATATATTTTTAGAAGTATTTAAATGCATAAAATCTGAAGTGGAATTCTGCATGATTAAATAGGTTGTTTTTAAATTTGATTTTGCTAAATCAATAATTTCATAAAATTTTTCTTTAGATAATGATTCATAATCCAATAGAATTAAGTCAAAATCAGATTCCGAATTAATTAATTCATTTTCACATTCGAATTCATGAACACATTCTATATTGAAATTATTCAACATGTTTACTAAAATACTCCCTACAAGTTTGTTGTTTTTAATAATTAATGCTTTTTTAAAACTATTGTTTTGAAGTTCAAAATGTTTATTACATGGTTCGCTTTTTAAAATTACTTCAAAACTAAAAACACTTCCTTTGTTCACTTCGCTTTTAATAACAAGTTTGCTATTCATCATTTTTAATAGGCTATTTGTAATTGAAAGACCTAGCCCAGTTCCTCCAAAGTTTCTTGTTGTTGAAGTATCTTCTTGCGAAAACGCTTCCAAAATTAATTCTGTATTTTCTTCTTTTATACCTATTCCGGTATCTCTTACACTAAACAAGTATTTTGAAGAATCATCGGTAATTTTCTCAGAGGTTACTTTTATCTCAATCTCGCCTTTTAAAGTAAATTTTATAGCATTACTTAATAAATTTTGAAGTATTTGTTTTAATCGAATTTCGTCAGTCCAAATGGCACAATCTGCATTTTCATCAATATTAACAATTACTTCTAAATTTTTTTGATGTGCTGCATACTTCATCATATCAATGGAATCATTGATTATAAAATTTAAATTGGTTTTAGAATGTTCTAAAATGAGTTTTCCTGCTTCAATTTTAGAAATATCTAATATGTCATTTACGACGCTTAGAAGAGTTTCTGCTGATTGATTTACAGTTTCTAAATATTGTTTTTGTATTTCGTCTACAGGCGTGTTTAATAATAGTTTACTAAAACCAATAATTCCGTTTAGCGGAGTTCTAATTTCATGACTCATGTTTGCTAAAAACTCTGTTTTTGCTTTGTTTGATGTTTCTGCTAACTCCTTTTCTAAAATTACTTTTTCAGTTTGTTTTCTCTCTGTTATATCAAGTAAAACGCCTTCAATATATTCAATATTTCCATCAATTAAAATAGCTTCTCCATGCTCTTCAACCCAAACAATTGTATTGTCTTTTTTAATAAGTCTACATGTAATTACGAATGGTTCTTTGTTTTTTACTGCATTTGAAATTTCAATTAATGCTTTTTGCTTGTCTTCAGGATGATATAAATCATAGAGTTTAATCTTGTTTTCAAAAAAGTCTGTTTTACTGTATCCTGTTAGTTTTTCAATTTCATCATTTAAATAAACCTTTGATCTTTCTTTGTCAAATTTTACTAAATAAACAGCTGCAGGGATATTGTTTGCTAATAGCTTAAATTTTTCTTCACTCTCTTCAACAGCTTTTTCATTTTTTATTCGTATTAAGGTTGTCGATATGTTGTTGGCTAATGTTTTTAAAATTCTTACTTCTTCTATACTCCATAACCTTTCGTTTACACAATCATCAAAACCGATGAATCCTAAGAAAGTTTTTTGATAAAACAACGGGATAATTAAAATTGATTTTACATTTAGCTTTTTTAAATTATCTTTTAAATCTCCTTCTTCAATTTCGCTAACTTTTGAGTTAAAAACTTTTTTACTTAATAAAAGATCTATAAATTCAGGAAATTTTTGATGAGGCACTTCATGTATTAATGTGTTTTCAATTTCGTTTGAATTATTTTCTGAATTCCATTCAAACTTTTGACTTAATAAATTTGTAGATTGATTGTTCTCAAAATAAAAGAAACGATCTGCATTAACGGTTTCTGCAATTAAGCTTAGTGATTCGTCAAAAATCTGATTCAAGTCTTTTCTTCCAATTAATTTACTATTAATTTTTGCAATAGCGGTTAATATCTTGTTTTGATAAATAATTTGATCTTCGGCTTCTTTTCTTTTAATAGTTTCAATAGCTAAAGCAATTATTTCAGTTACTGTTTTTGCAAAATTCACATCTTCATTTGTCCATTCTCTTTTTTCGCCTGTTGCTTGATAGCAGCAAATACCAATTAGTTTTCCAGAGCTATATATTGGAGCGTCAATTAATGATTTGATATCGAATTTTTTAAAATAATCGTCTCTAAATTCTTTAAATAATTCATTGTTAAGAGCGTCTGATGCAACTATAATAGGTTCTTTTTTGATAGCTTCTATGTAAATAGGGTAATCTTCTTTAAACAGTTTTAAATCAGAATAACTTTTGTCTTCATCTAAAACATATCCATTAAATAATTTTAGATATTCATTTTTGTTTTCCCAAAAACTAACTTTGTTAATATTTAACCCTACTGCAGCTTCTTTTGTAATATGCTGGATTAGGCTTTCTAAATTTCTGAATGTTAGAAAATTAAGTGTTGAAAGTCTGTTTGAAATTGAATTTAGATAAGTTGCACGTTCAATTTTTTCATGTTCTTCGTTTTCAATTTTTTTTGTTTGAGTGATATCTCTTACAATAGAAGAAAAACCTATTATTTTATTTTTCTCATTTCGTTTGATGGTAACTTTTTGCGATACCCAAATTTCTTCACCATCTTTTTTTAATACTGGAAATTCTAAAATGTCAAAGTCAACGGAATCTGTATTAATTTCTTTGTAGAAATCTATTACTATTGGAATGTATTCTTCTTTTATTAAAAAAGTAAAATGATTTCCTAAAAGTTCTTCAAATGTATAACCTAAATGTTCAACAGTAAAATTATTTGCATAAGTAATATGTCCTTTATTGTCAATTTCATAAATAATATCCCTTGCGCTTTGTATTAAAGTACTGTATTTTTTTTCTAAACTTAACAAATGAGTTATGTCTTGCCCGTTTAAAACAAATAAGTTGTTTGTGTATTTAAAATCTGACCATTGGATGGTTTTAAAATCTCCTTTTTTGGTTTTTAAAACTCTTGTGTATACTGTGTTGGGATTGAATATTTTATGATGATCTAGGTTTTTAAATTCTGCATCTTGTGTAAGTTCCCAGAAATCCATTCCTAAAACTTCTTTTGAGGTATAACCTAGGATTTTTTCAATTGAATCGTTGCAATAAACAAGCTTGCCTTTTTTGTCTACAACGATAATCAATGAACTAGTATTGTTTATAATTTCATTAGTAAATAATAACTTTTCATTAGATTTTACAATGTTTATTCGTCGAGCAAAGTTTATAATTAGAACTATGAAGCTTGCATTAATTAAAGCGACTATTATTTCTTTGTCTGAAAATTTATAATATAAAAGATAAAAAAGAATTAAAAGTGTAGTTGTAATAAATGTCAAATAAACGGAGAATCGCTTAAAAATATTAAAAGAAAAAAATAGGAGTAATAAAAATTCTGAAAAAATTATAAAAGTAATCTCATTAAAAATGATATTGTATAATACACAGCAAAAATATGCAGCATAACTTAACAAAAACAAGTTCGATGAATATTTTTTTGTTTTTTTAAATGAAGTTATTAAATATGCGAACAAACAATATAGTCCAATAAAAACATTGTTTCTGAGTTCGTTAAATTGATGAGAATCAATTATAAAATAAAATATTTCTGAAGCAGGAAAAATTATTCCTAAATATAAAAAATAGTATTGATGTTCACTTTCGGTTTGATATTCATATAAATTTTTCAATGTGTTAACATTGAACTTTGAAGATTTTTTTTGAAGTAAGTAATACAATAAAAAAAAAGTACAAATTAATCCAATATAAAGAAATACATAACTATTTAAAAAGTCGTCTTTTGTAAAATACTTAACTCTTTGGTTTAAATAGCTTTGAGAAATAATAAATACTGCTTTTTGACAATGTATTGTAATTTCATTCATGAATGAGTTCAAGATATTTGAACTTTAAAGTTAGTTAAAAAAATAATGTCTTTTATATTTTAAGAGTAAAAATTGTGCTTAAGTCATAAATTTTCACTAAAATTGGGGGTTAAAAACTATAAAATGAAGAAACTTAGTATTGTTGCAATTGTTGTTTTTTTAAATGTATTTACAATAACTGCTCAGCAAAAATTATCGTTAGAAGAAATTTGGTCAGGTAAATTTAGAACTGAAGGAATGGATGAACTTCATTCTATGAAGAATACAAATCAGTATACTGTTCTAAATTACGATAGAAGTTCAAGGTCAATGCAAATAGATTTATATGATTTTGCAACATTAAACAAAGTTTCAACTTTAATTGACACAAAAAATCATTCAGAATTAAATGGAATCGATTCTTATACATTTAATAAAAATGAAAGTAAGTTGTTAATTGCTTCAAATTCAACTCCAATTTTTAGACACTCTTTTACAGCTACGTTTCATATTTACGATGTAAATACAAAAAAACTTCAATTAGTTACGAGTAAGGAAATTCAAGAGCCATCATTCTCAGCTGATGGAACTAAAATTGCTTATGCATTTGAAAATAATTTATACGTCTTGGATTTGATTTCAAATGTAACTATTCAAATTACTTCTGATGGAAAGAAAAATGAAATCATTAATGGAATTACGGACTGGGTTTATGAAGAAGAATTTGCTTTTGTAAAAGCGTATGAATGGAACGCTTCTGGTGATAAAATTGCTTTTATTCGTTTCAACGAAAAAGAAGTGCCTCAATTTTCGATGGATATGTACAACCAAGGTTTATATCCAACTCAAGAAGTTTTTAAATATCCTAAAGCGGGTGAGAAAAATGCTTTGGTTTCATTGCATGTTTATGATTTAAAGACAAACAAGAAAAGTGATATTAACTTAGGAAATTATACTGATTTTTATATTCCTAGAATTAAATGGACAAACGACAGTAATACGTTAAGTGCTCAAATTCTTAACAGACATCAAAATTTATTAAACTTACATTTTATTAATGCTACAAATGGCGTTTCAAATATTGTTTTAAAAGAGCAAGATGCAGCTTATGTAGATATAACGGATAATCTTACTTTTCTAAATGATAATAGTTTTATTTGGACTTCAGAAAAAGACGGATTCAACCATATTTATCACTACGATAAAAGCGGTAAATTGAAAAATCAAATTACTAAAGGAAGTTGGGATGTAACAGCTTATTACGGTTTTGATGCTAATTCTGGAAAAGTATTTTATCAATCTGTCGAAAACGGTTCGGTTAATAGAGACGTTTATTCAATTGATTTAAAAGGGAAAAACAAAAAAAGATTAACGAAGCAAACAGGAACCAATGATGCTACTTTTAGTCCTAAATTCGATTACTTTATTAATTCATTTTCAAGTGTTACTAAAGCACCAGTTTATACTTTAAACGAGTCAAATGCTGGAAATGAAGTTAAAAAGATAGTTTCAAACGAAAGTTTAGAAAGTAAATTGGCAGCATACAATATTACACCAAAAGAATTTTTTCCATTAATTACAGAAAAAGGAAATAAATTAAATGCTTGGATTATTAAACCAACTGATTTTGATGCTAAGAAGAAATATCCAGTTTTAATGTATCAATATTCTGGACCAGGTTCACAATCGGTTGCAAACCAATGGAACAGTTCAAATGACTATTGGTATTATATGTTGGCCCAAAAAGGATATATTGTAGTTTGTGTAGACGGAAGAGGAACTGGTTTTAAAGGTGCCGATTTTAAAAAATGTACGTATAAAGAATTAGGTAAATATGAAGTGGAAGATCAAATTGATGCTGCAAAAGTTATAGCGAAATATGAATTTGTAGATGCGTCAAGAATTGGTATTTGGGGTTGGTCTTATGGAGGTTTCATGTCAAGTAACTGTATCTTAAAAGGAAATGACGTCTTTAAAACTGCAATTGCTGTTGCGCCAGTTACTAGCTGGAGATATTACGATAGTATTTATACCGAAAGATATATGCGTACACCACAAGAAAATGCTAGTGGTTACGATGAAAACTCACCAATTAATCATGTAGAAAAGTTAAAAGGGAATTATCTTTTAATTCACGGTACTGCCGATGATAATGTACATGTTCAAAACACAATGAAAATGGTTGAGGCATTAGTTCAAGCAAATAAACAATTTGATTGGGCTATTTATCCTGATAAAAACCACGGAATTTATGGCGGAAAAACGCGCCTTCAATTATATACAAAAATGACAAATTTCATCTTAGAAAAATTATAATATGAGCAATATGAATATTGAAGAAAAAACTTTTTTCGGACACCCTAGAGCATTATTTATATTGTTCTTTACTGAAATGTGGGAACGTTTCTCATTCTATGGAATGAAAGCATTATTAGTATTTTATTTAGTAAAATATCATTTATTTTCAGATGACGCTGGAAATCTATTAGTAGGGAGTTATGCTGCTTTAGTATATGCGGTGCCGGTTATTGGTGGTTTTATTGCTGATAGATATTTAGGTTTTAGGAAAGCGATTGTTTTTGGAGGTATTATGTTGGTTTTGGGGCATTTAGGAATGGCTTTTGAGGGAAATGCTGCTACAGAATCTATGACAGGAGAAATTATTCGAGATAATTTTGCCCTACAAGTGTTTTATTTTTCTCTCGCACTTATAATTTTGGGAGTTGGATTTTTAAAAGCAAATATATCATCATTAGTAGGAGAATTATATGAAGTAGGAGATAAGCGAAGAGATTCTGGGTTTACGTTATTTTATATGGGGATTAACCTTGGTTCGTTCTTGGCAACTATTATTTGTGTTTGGTTAGGAGAAACATATGGATGGAGTTACGGATTTGGAGCAGCAGGAATAGGAATGTTCTTTGGTCTAATGACGTTTATTTCAGGAAGAAAATTACTTCAAGGAAAAGGCGAATCTAACAATACAGCTTTTTTAGAAAAAACTTCATTTGGAATTAAAAATGAATGGATTATTTATGGATTAAGTGTTTTGTCAACAGTTATTTTTTGGCAAGTTGTACAGCGTCATGAAGTAGTTTCTTATTCTTTACAATTAGCAGGTGCGGTTTCATTTATTTATATTGTTTATTATGCAATTACTCAATTAAATGGAAAAGCAAGAGAACAATTGTTTGCTTTGACTATTTTAATTGTTTTTACAATTGTATTCTGGGCATTATTTGAACAAGCATATACATCGATGAACCTTTTCGCAGATAGAGCTCTTGATAGAAATGTTTTTGGAACAGAAATTCCAGCAGGAACATTTTTAAGCTTCAATGCATTATTCATAATATTATTAGCGCCTGTATTTGCCTGGTTATGGGTAAAAATGGGTAAATATAATCCAAATACAGCTGTTAAATTTTCATTAGCATTAATGCTAGTTGGGCTTGGATTTGGAGCATTAGTAATGGGGATTAATGTTTCTGGTTTAGGTAAAGTGGCAGCAATTTGGTTAATCTTAACCTATTTTTTACACACTTGTGGAGAGCTTTGTTTATCACCAGTAGGACTTTCAGCAGTGACAAAATTATCGCCAGTTAAAATCGTTGGTTTCATGATGGGAGTTTGGTTCTTGGCAACTGCAAGTTCTGAATTTATTGCATCAGTTTTAGCTAATATTGCTTCTGTTGATACTTCAAATGGGAATGCTCCAGATCTAAACATTGCAAAACAGAGTTACTTAAAATTATTCGAATACTTATTCTACACAGGAATTGGGTTTGGAGCACTACTTTTAGTACTTTCGCCTATCATTAAAAAATTAATGCACGGAGTAGATAAAGAATTAAACAACTAAAATCAATATAAAACTATAATAATCAACTTTATGAGTCAAAATTCAACTGATCAATTTTTTAAAAGCACAGTTCTAGGGCATCCTTCTGGATTATTTGTGTTGTTCTTTACAGAAATGTGGGAACGTTTCTCATTCTACGGAATGCGTTCATTGTTAATATTATTTTTAACTTCTTCTTTTGTAGATGGAGGTTGGGAATGGACTAGAGAAAATGCATCTGCACTTTTTGGTTCGTATGTAGGTTTAGTATACTTATCTACTATGTTAGGAGGATACTTTGCTGATAAAATTATTGGCTTTAGATGGGCAGTTGTTGTTGGAGCAGTTTTAATGACTCTTGGACATGCTTCTATGGCAGTTGAAACTGAATTTTCAATATACTTAGGACTTATCTTATTGGTTTTCGGAAACGGATTCTTTAAGCCAAATATGACTTCTATTATTTCTGAAATGTACAAAGACAGACCAGAGAAAAAAGATGGAGCTTATACATTATTTTACATGGGAGTAAATGCTGGAGCTTTCTTTGGAATTTTACTTTGTGGATATCTAGGTGAAAAAGTAGGTTGGAGTTATGGTTTCGGTTTAGCTGGAATTTTTATGTTCTTTGGGATGTTGCAATTTTGGTTGTCTCAAAATATTTTTGGAGATATTGGTTTAAAACCAACAGCTGAAAGTAAAGCAAAATCAGAAGCTGAAGATACAGATACTAGAAATCCATTCACAAAAATTGAGTTAGTTCTTATTGCTATAAGTGCTACTTTAGGATTGTTATGGATTTTGAATGATCCGGCTACTAAAATTTCTGGCGGAGCAGTAAATATATTTGGATTTTTAGGAGAAAATGGAAACAGTATTGCTATTGTAACTGCTTTAGTTTTATTCATCGTTCTATTAGTAACACGTTTAATGAAATATTCTCAAATTACAAGAGAAAAATTAATAGCTGTTACGTTTTTTGCATTCTTAACAATTTTCTTTTGGGCTATTTTTGAACAATCGCCTAACTCATTAACTATTTTTGCAAGTGATTACACTAATAGAGTATTGGTAGGAAATTGGAGTACATTTTTCTTAATTATAAACTCTTTAATTACAGTTATTCCTTTAGCTATTATTACTTGGGTTTTATACTTATTATTTAAGCAAACTTTTAAGAATTATGCAGTAGCAAATATTATTTTATCATCAAGTTTTGTTATTATTTGGGGAATTGCAATTTGGATGCTTATGAAAGATTTTTATACTGCGGGATATTTATCTTTATCTGATGGAACTTTAGAAATGCTTAAAATAGATAAAGTAACCACTGCAATTACAGAAGTTCCTGCAACTTGGTTTTCTACTTTAAATTCATTGTTTATTATATCATTAGCGCCATTATTTTCTAAATGGTGGGAAAGTAAATACAACCCTTCTGCAAACATGAAATATGGTATTGGAATGGGATTATTAGCATTAGGTATGGCTTGTGTGGCTATTGGAGCAACTGGTATTGAGCCTGGAGCAAAAACAGCTTCTGTAAGTATGATTTGGTTAATTTTAGTATACTTATTCCATACAATGGGAGAATTATGTATTTCACCAGTTGGATTGTCTTACGTAAGTAAATTAGTTCCAGCACGTATGATCGCATTTATGTTTGGTGTTTGGTACTTAGCAGTTGCAATTGGTATGAAAGGAGCAGGTATGTTTGGAGAAAAAATCGATGCAATTGCAAACGAATCAGGGTTAAGTTCATTCTTCTGGATGCTAACAATTGTATCACTTGTTATGGCTGCATTCTCAATATTGATGACTCCAGTGATTAAAAAATTAATGCACGGTGTTAGATAACAAACAAAGTTTGGCATCTTTATTGCCTAATTTTGTTATAATAAAAAGATAAATTATGAAAAAAATAGTAATAACCCTTTTATTTGTAATTAGTTCATTGGCTGTAAATGCTCAAGAAAGTTTAACTTGGCATACAGATATGGCTAAGGCTTCTGAGTTATCAATAAAACAAAAAAAACCATTGTTGTTGTTTTTTACTGGTTCTGATTGGTGCGGATGGTGTATTCGTTTGCAAAAAGAAGTTTTAAAGACCGATGATTTTGCAAAATGGGCTAAGGATAATGTAATTCTAGTTGAATTGGATTTTCCTAGAAGAACACCACAAGATGAAGCTATTAAAAAGCAAAATTTTGAATTGCAAAACATTTTTCAAGTAAGAGGTTATCCTACAATTTGGTTAGTTAATCCTGAGAAAAAAGATGGTAAAACAAACCTTGTTGGTTTAGGAAGCACTGGTTATGTAGCTGGTGGTCCAGAAAAATGGTTAGCAGAGGCAAATAAATTTTTAAAGAAATAATTTATTTTCTAATTATATAAAGTCCCTTTTCATACGTGCTATGAAAAGGGATTTTTTCTTTTAAACAAGTTGATTTCCAGTTTTCAACTTTATATTTAGAATTACTGTTGTCTGCAATAATCACTTTTGGTTGATTTAATTTTATCAATCTTTCAAGATTAACTTTTGTTCCTTGTGTAAGTATAACAACATCTGGCTTTTGAGAAATTTTAAAAGTCGCCAAACTATCCACAATTAAAACTTTTGTGTTTTTAAACAAAAGAATATTATCTAGCGGAAGAATAGAAACATCTTCTGAAAAAGTTCCTCTTTTGTATTGCGATATATCTTCAGTATTTTCTTCAGGGCTATTAGTAAAAGCCGTGATTTTATCCTTTTGTTTAATTGTAATTAAACTGTTTTTATTTCCAAAAACAATTAATTCTTCTGTGTTGTTTTCCTTGTGCTTTGTTGAAATGTAAACGATTTGCAATGCAAATAAAGTTAACAAAACATACTTTATATTTTGTGCTTTAGGATTGTAAATCAAATAAATGAGTGTAAATATCAAAAGATAAGAAGTTAAGCAAAGAGGTGTTGAAAAAGAAATATTTTTAATTGCAAATGAATCAAAACTTGCAATCCAAGTAATATATTGATTCATATGACCAATTACTTTTGAAAGTACGATTCCAATTATTGAAGCTATTGAGGGAGAAATAAAATTTAAAAACAGTGTTAGAATTCCTAAAGCTAATATTAAAGTGGTTAACGGAATAACAATAATATTGGCAACTAAAAACAAAATTGGGAATTGATTAAAATAATAGATGCTAAGTGGTAAAACACCAATTTGTGCCGCTAATGAAACCAATATTATGTCTGTGGAATATTTTAAAATTCTGTTTTTAGAGAAATGAAAATAATTGAAATAGGGATTCAAAAGCACAATAGATATTACTGCTGCATAACTCATTTGAAAACCAACATCAAAAATATAGTTTGGATTATAGCAAAGTAAGATTAATGCAGAAACGGCAATTGTATTTAGTGTTGATGCTTGTTGGTTAAAATGTTTTCCAATTGCAAGTATCGAAAACATTAAAACTGCTCTTGTAACCGAAGGTGATAAGCCAGATAAAAATGCGAAAAACCAAAGTGTTCCAAGAACTAAAATTAAGTTAATGATTTTCCCGTTTTTAATGCGATTAAGCGGTTTAAATAAAAAACCAAGAATCATGTAAATAATTCCTACATGAAGCCCTGAAATGGCTAATATATGGATTACGCCAGCATTTGAATACGATTGAATGGTTTCTTGGTCTAATAAAATTCGTTGTCCAAATAATAACGCATTAATTATTCCTTGAGTTTTTGTGTCAAATTGAAGAATTTTAAAACTATTGATTAACTTATCTCTAATTTCAAATACATAATAATCAAAATTTTGTTCTTGATTAACAATTTTTATATCGTTTGCAGAAGTATAGATTTGATGAAATATGTTTTGTTTTTCAATATACTTCGCGTAATTAAATTGATACGGATTTAAGTTGTCTTTTATAGGATGTAAATTGGTGACAACTGAAATTTGAGCTCCGGGTTTTAATTCAATTTTGTCTTCTTTAGGAATATAAATAAGTGTTTTTCCGTTTACTAAATTGTTATTAATTTTAGTTATTTCAACAATGTATTTATTTTTCGTTTTTGAGGGTTTGGCAGAATTTTTAATTTTTCCTTCTAAGAATACTTTCTCGTTGTTTGAAACCAAATGAGAATAATGCTTTTCATGATTTTTTTCATAATGAAAATACTGAAGCGCTATTCCTAATTGAAAAGCCAATAAATAAGTGATAAAACCAAATAATAGAACAGTATTTTTCTTTTCTTTTTTGAGAAAATATAAACCAAAAAACAAAATCAAAACAAAAGATGTAATTACAATAATTGAAAAATCGATCTTAAAAAATGACCCAAATAGGATTCCTAAAGCTAAAAAAATAGTAATAGGTATTATTGGGAATTTTATAGGTTTCAAATTTTATTAGTATAAATTACTCAATTATTCTCTTAATTTTTGCGAATGCTCTTTCGTAATAAGATTCTAACAATGAAGAAATTACAACCCCGCTGCTTGTTGAAGCATGGATAAACTTAATTTCACCATCAGTGTTTTCAGTAACAATCCCTACGTGATTGATGGTGTTTTTTCTGCTGGTTTTAAAGAATATTAAATCACCAGGTTTTGCTTTTGCTTTTTTAACCTTTCTGCCTTCTTCTGATTGCGCTATTGATGTTCGAGGCAATTCAATTTCTACTTCCTTAAATGATGTAAAAGTTAATCCAGAACAATCTAACCCATTTGCGTTCATTCCACCGTATCTATATGGAGTTCCTAGAAATTCCTTGGCGCTTTCTACTACGTTTGTTCTTTGTGAGTTGTATTCTTTCTTTGAGCTTTTTTTTGTTTTAGCAATTGCAACATCTTGTTTTTCTTTCTCTTTTTGTGCTTTTTGTGCTTTTTTTTCAGCAGCTTTTTTAGCTATTTTAATGCTTTTGTCTTTATTGTATTCATAAATTCCCTTTTCTATAGCAGTTTCCTTAGAAGTGACAATGTTAGATTTTGATTTACAACTAACAATAAATAGAGTTAAGATTACAACTAATAGTAATTTCTTCATAATAAATTTTATCCAATAATACGTTTGATTTTTGCAAATTTCCTTTTAAAATAAGTCTCATTGTCAAGTGACGAAATGGTTACACCTCTACTTGATGAAGCATGAATAAATTTTATAGAACCATTCTTGTTCTCAACTATAATTCCTACATGAGAAACTACATTTCTTCTTGAAGTTTTAAAGAAAATTAAATCACCAATTTCAGCTTTTCTTTTTTTAATTTTTTTACCTAATTTACTTTGGGCAAATGAAGTTCGTGGCAATTCACGATTATTTTTTTGAAATGCTCTAAAAATTAAAGCTGAGCAATCGATGCCATTTCTACTCATTCCACCATATTTATACGGAGTTCCTAGGTAGATTTTTGCTGAGTCAATAATTTTATTTCTTGCTAAAAACAAATCAACACCTTCAACAAAATTTTCAAATTCAATTTTTTTTAACTCTTTTTTATTTTTCTTAAAAAATTCTGATACACTTAGTTTTTTTGCTTTTTGTTCTTTTTGAAGACTGTCTTTATAATTTTTGTTTAATAACTCCTCCATTTCACCATCATACATATCATTAATTTCAAAGCCATTTGGGTTGTTTTGAGCATGTAAAATGGTTACAAACAAAAACATGATATAAACGAAAATATTGTTTTTCATAACGCTATTTTTTTAATGAGTCAACAATTAAATGAGCGGTTTTTGCACTTGCGCCAGAACCCCCAAGTTTAGCTTCTAATAATTGATAATTTTCAATCATTGTTTTTCTTTCTTCGCCTTCAATAATTTTTGTCAATTCAAGTTTTAAATTTTTGGTATTCAATTTATCTTGAATTAATTCTTTAACCACTTCCTTGTCCATAATTAAATTGACTAATGAAATGTATTTTAAGGTAATAATTCGTTTCGCAATTTGATACGAAACCCAACTTCCTTTATAACAAACCACTTCTGGAACTTTAAACAAAGCAGTTTCTAATGTCGCAGTTCCCGAAGTTACAAGAGCTGCATGCGAAACACTCAATAAATCATAGGTTTTATTCGATATAAATTTTATGTTTTGTTTGTTTAAAAAAGGCTTGTATAATTCAAAATCCTGACTTGGAGCGCCAGCAATTACAAATTGATATTCTGGGAAATCTGAAACAACAGATAACATGATAGAAAGCATTTTAGTGATTTCTTGTTTTCTGCTTCCAGGTAATAAGGCAATTATTGGTTTTTCGCTTAAGTTATGTTCTTTTCTAAAGTCTTCAATTGAAATATCTTTTCTGTCTTCAATGGCATCGATTAACGGATGACCGACAAATTTTACAGGGAAATTGTGTTTGTTTTCATAGAACTCTTTTTCAAACGGTAGAATTACATACATGAAATCGACATCGCGTTTTATAGCTTTAATTCTGTTTTCTTTCCAAGCCCAAATTTGAGGTGAAATATAATAATGTGTTGGAATTTTTCTTTCTTTTGCCCAAGTAGCAATTCGCATGTTAAAACCAGGATAATCAATAAAAATAATACAATCAGGATTGAATTGTTCAATGTCTTTTTTGCAAATTTTTATGTTGTTTAAAATGGTTTTTAGGTTCAAAATAACTTCAAGAAACCCCATAAAAGCAAGTTCGCGATAATGTTTTACTAATGTTCCGCCAACATTTTGCATTAAATCTCCACCCCAAAAACGTATTTCAGCATTTGGATCTTCTTTATACAAGTTTTTCATTAAGTTGGCACCGTGTAAATCGCCTGATGCTTCTCCTGCTATGATGTAGTATTTCATTACATTGCCAAAGTTATAATTGTAATAATAAACATTGCTAAAACGACACCTTTTGCCATAACATCTTTGTTTTTTTGCAATAAAATAAAAAAGATAATAAGGTTTAAGATAGCGCCAAGTGTTATTACTTTGTTTAAAATTCCTCTTTGTTTCATTACGGTTATACCGTCAATAAAACCAAAATCGGTAAAAAATTCTAGGAAAATAAAGCAACCTATAATTGCTCCAATAATTCCTAATAAAACACCAATAATTAAATCTTTTTTATTCTTCATAATTATAAATTCCAATTATTAATTGTTTGAATGGCATGATGCGCAGTTAAATCAAACTGAACAGGGACAACCGAAATATAACCGTTTGCTAATGCGTATTCATCTGTGTCTTGTCCTTTGTCATAATTAACAAATTCGCCAGTTAACCAATAATATTCTTTTCCTTGCGGATTAGTTCGTTTATCAAATTTTTCTTTCCACATGGCCTTTGCTTGTCGGCACACTTTTATTCCGTTTATGTTTTCTTTCGGAAAGTTAACATTTAAAACAACACCTTCAGGCAATCCTTTTTCTAAAACTTCTAAAGTAATTTTCTTGACATATTCTTTTATAGGTTCAAAGTCAGTGTCCCAACCATAATTAACATGCGAAAATCCAATTGCAGGAATACCTTCAATACCAGCTTCAACAGCAGCACTCATTGTCCCTGAATAAATTACGTTTATTGAAGAATTAGAACCATGGTTAATTCCAGAAACACATAAATCGGGTTTTCTTTTTAGTATTTCATGTACCGCAATTTTTACACAATCTACGGGTGTACCAGAGCAACTGTATTCATGTTCTAAATCGGCATCTAATTTTACTCTATCAATATGAAGTGTATTGTTAATTGTTATGGCGTGTCCCATCGCACTTTGTGGACTGTCTGGAGCAACTACAATAACATCTCCAATAGTTTTCATTACTTCTATTAAGGTTCTAATTCCTGGAGCAACAATACTGTCGTCATTGGTAACTAAAATGAGAGGCTTATTCATTAAATGATATTTTTGGCTAATTTAATTAAATTTAATCTAAAAAACGAGAGTAAGTGTTAATGTCGTTGAGAATCTTTAACAAAAAATTATCGTATATTGTGTTTTTATGGCACGGTTTTTAATGTATCTTAGTTGAAAATTTTATTAATGAAACGAATTGTTGATTTTATGAAAAGAAATTATAAAATAATTTTACTTATTACAGCACTTTCTGCTGTATTATGGAGTTTTGTTCCGTCTACAAAAAATGAAGACCCAGAAAAAGATAAAGTCCTACTTGAACTTTTAACTCTTGTATTGGAAAAAGGACATTATAGTCCAATTGCTATGAATGATGAGTTTTCTAAAAATGTATATTCAAAATATTTAAATGCTATTGATCCTTCAAAGCGATTTTTCTTGCAGTCTGATATAGATGAGTTTTCAAAATATGAAACTTCTATCGACGATATGATTAAGAATAAAGACCTTACTTTTTTTGATTTAACAAATACAAGACTGCTTAAGCGTGTTCATGAATCAAGAGATATTTACAGTGGTATTTTAAGTAAAACGTTAGATTTTTCTTCAAATCAAATGATTAATGTAGATTATGAAAATCAAACTAACGCTAGAACTAAAGCTGAGCTTACTGAAAGATGGGAGAAACAATTGAAACTTTCAATTTTGCCAAGTATCATTGATAAAGAAAAAATTGAAGCAAGTAAGAAAGAGAAAGATCCAACTTATGCAGTTAAAACTTTTAAAGAAATAGAAGTTGAAGCTAGAGAAAATTCATTAAAGTCTTTAAATGAGTATTTCGATTTCATTGAAAAAGAATTGGATAGAAACGATTGGTTTTCAATTTTCATTAATTCTATTGTAGAACGATTTGATCCTCATACTTTTTATTTCTCACCAGACGATAAAGATAAATTTGACATCAGTATGAGCGGAAAATTCGAAGGAATTGGAGCTAGGTTACAAAAGAAAAATGATGCTGTTGAAGTTTCAGAATTAATTTCTGGTGGTCCAGCTTGGAGAGGTAAAAAACTTGAAGCAGGAGATTTAATTATAAAAGTTGCACAAGGAAATGAAGAACCATTAGATATCGCAGGAATGCGATTAGATGATGTTGTGAAAAAAATTAAAGGTCCAAAAGGAACTGAAGTTCGTTTAACTGTTAAAAAAGTAGATGGAACTCTTGAAGTTATTTCAATTATTCGAGATGAAGTTGAAACAGAAGAAACCTTTGCGAAATCATCTATAATTGATAAGCAAGGAGAAAAATACGGAATTATTTACCTGCCAAAATTCTATATTAGTTTTGATAATAAAGATAATAGAGATGCATTTAAAGATGTTGCTATTGAAATTGAAAAATTAAAAAAACAAAATATTAAAGGTTTAATAATTGACCTTAGAGGAAATGGTGGAGGATCCCTCGAAACAGTTGTAAATATGACAGGTTTGTTTATTGAGCAAGGTCCAATTGTACAAGTGAAATCCCCAAATAGAAAACCTGAAATTCTTTCTGACAAAGATTCAAAAGTGCAGTGGACAGGACCATTAGTAGTAATGGTTGATAATTTTTCTGCTTCTGCTTCTGAAATTTTTGCTGCAGCTATTCAAGACTACAAAAGAGGACTTGTAATAGGTAGTAAACATACTTATGGAAAAGGTACGGTTCAAAATGTGATTGATTTAAATCAGTTTATTAGAGGTAGTTCGTATGGCGATTTAGGAGCATTAAAAACAACGACACAAAAATTTTATAGAATTAATGGTGGTTCAACGCAAAGAGAAGGTGTTTTAAGTGATATTGTTTTGCCAGATAGATTTGCATTTTTAGATATGGGTGAGCGTGATGAAAAAGAAGCTTTACCTTGGGATAAAATTGAAGAAGCAAGTTACAAGCCAGTATATTCAGGATTTGAACCAATAATTGCGAAAAGTAAAGCAAGAATAGATGCTAACGAGCAATTTAAATTAATTACTGAAAATGCTAAATGGATTTTTGAAAGAAAAGATATTAATGATTACAGTTTAAATATTGATGCTTTTAAGAAAGAAATTGAAAGTGCCGATGCTCAACTTAAAAAGTTTAAAGCAATTTCAGATTTTCATAATAAGTTATTGTTTCATTCATTGCCAGAAGAAACTGTAGTTTTAGATAAAGACGAGCTTTTAAAAGAGAAAAGAAAAAGATGGCATGATGATATGGAGAAAGATGTTTATATTGATGAAGGTGTAAATATATTATCTGATTTGAAAGTGTATAATGAAGTAAAGCCAGTTGCTCAAAATAAAAATAAAAAACTCGTAAGGGTTGATTAATGCAAAAGTAGTAAACGCCTCAATTGAGGCGTTTTTTTATTATAATGTATCAAATAATGATTTAATTTTTATTTCTTCTGCTGGTTTTGATAGCTTAATTATTCTTTTCTCATTAGGCAATAAATCAAAATAATTATCCTCAAAAAACACTTCGTTTTCAGAAGAAATAAAAACATTTTTTGCTAAGACTGTAGAAGAAATTTCAATTGTTAGGTTGTCTATTTTTCTAATTTGAATAGTGGGTTTTTCTAATTTCAATTCTTTTGGTTTTACAAAAAAATAATTTGAATTAAAATTTTCAAATCGGACATTTAAAACCGTTTGTTGGAAGTCAAATTTCTCAAAATTAACTTTCGAAATTTCATATACAATCGTACTTGAATTTTCTTCAACAGTTATATTTTTTTCGGTTTTCCACAGTAATTCTCCGTTAAAAGTCATCAACTCTAATTCTAACTTTCCTGAGTAACTTTTAAAATCATCATTAACTAAATAGATTTTGTACTTTTCATCTTCTTCATTTGCCGAAAGCAAAATATTTTCAAAACTTCGCTTCGCTTGATAGTGAAAAGCTTTCCAATTGCCAAAATAATCTAACGAACTCCACGAAGTAACTGGCCAACAGTCATTAAACTGCCAATATAAAGTTCCCATGCAATATGGTTTGGCTCTGCGGTGAGCTTCCATGGCGGTTTTCATCCCATTGGCTTGCAGTAATTGTGAAACATAAATAAAATCATCAAACTTTTCAGGGATTTGATAATCACGTTCCATATATTCTTTGATGGTTTCATTTCCTATTGGGTGTTTTTGATGATTTTTTAACGCTTCTGAATTGAAATTTAAATCACTTTCAGAAACTACCTTTTTCAAAGTCTGAATGTTTGGCATTCCTTGAAAACCATACTCGCTCATAAATCGTGGAACTTTCTTTTTGTAAACTTCAAAAGGTTCTTTTCCCCACCAAACACCCCAATAATGAGAATCGCCTTGTGTCATGCTCTCTTTCCTTCCCCAACCAATTGATGGAGAAGAAGGCCAATAAATATTTTTATTTTTGGCTACTAAACTATCTAATGTATTAGGAATTACTTCGTGAAATACTTTTGTGTAATCGTTCCAAATTTGAGTTGAATCTGCAATTGAATAATTAAGCTGTTTTTGCCAGCCCCAATTGTGCCAACCTTCATCATTTTCGTTATTACCACACCAAATTGCTAAACTTGGATGATTTTGCAAACGATTTACCTGATGTATTACTTCTTGTTTTACATTTTTAAGAAATTTCTCGTCACCCGGATACATTGCGCAAGCAAACATAAAATCTTGCCAAACCAAAATTCCGTTGGCATCGCAAGCCTCATAAAATGCATCATCTGGGTAAACGCCACCGCCCCAAACACGAAGCATGTTCATATTTGATTTCCGAGCATTTTCAACAAGTGTGTTATAAATAGAATCTGAAACTCGCGGTAAAAAACTATCAGGCGGAATGTAATTTGCACCTTTCATAAAAACCATTTTGCCATTTAACTTGAAAGCAAAACCAGTTCCAGTATCATCTTTTTGTTGAATTAATTCAATTGTTCGCAAACCAATTTTTAGTTTTCGGCTTTCTAAAAGTTCCTTTTTCTGACTCATTTCCATTGTAAAAGAGTACAAATTTGCTTCTCCTAAACCATTTGACCACCAAAGTTTTGGACTTAGAATTTCATATTTCATTTTAACTTCATTCAATCCTTTTTCTAAATGAAAAGTTTTAATAACTTCATTAATTTTTAATTGAATTGTCTTTGCTTTTGAAGTTTTAATCTCTGTAGTAAACTCTAAAACAGCTTTTTTACTATTTAATTCAATTTGACTGTATTTTATATTTTCTATTTTGGCTGAATTCCAAAATTTCAACTGAACTTTTTGCCAAATCCCAGCCGTTACAAATCGCGGTCCCCAATCCCAACCAAATTGATATTGCGCTTTTCGAACAAAAACACGTTCGTTTTCAGGTAAAGTGAAAGGTAGTTTTTTAGCTTTTGATTTTCCTTTTTCAACTGCTGAATGAAAAACAATTTTTAAGTGATTATTGTCTTTTTTTAAATTAGATTTTACAGAAATAGTCCACTTTCTAAACATGTTGTCGGCTTCCAAAACAATTTTTCCGTTTAAAAAAACAGTTGCATAAGTGTCCAAACCGTCAAATTCTAGATCGATGTTTTGGTTTTTTAATTCAGATGAGGCTAATGAAAAATAAGTTTCATATTCCCAATTTTCATTTTCAATCCATTGCAATTGTTTTTCATTTGCTCCAAAAAAAGGATCTGGGATTACTTTATTCTGAAATAAATCGGTATGGACGGTTCCAGGAATTGTGGCTTTGTATTTATGTGAATCATTTTGCTTGTTGAATGTCCAGCTCTCATCTGATAAATTCCGATAAGAAGTTTGAGCTGATAGTGAACAACTATAAAAAAAAGAGAAAAAAAAGAATAGATTTTTAAGCATATAAGTTCAATTATGAAATTGAAATTTTGTTTTTAAGTTGGATAATTTCTTCAGGATTAGCAGTTTCATTTTCGTTAGTGATTGCAGATGAATGATACCAATTGGCATTTGTTATTTCATTTAATTCTGAAATATTACTCGAACGCAAACCGCCGCCAGGCATAATTGTAATTCTTTTTTCGGCCTGAAGTACTAAATTTTTCAAGACTTCTTTCCCTTCCATTACATTAGGAAAAGTTCCGGAAGTTAGAATGGTCGAAAATCCGCATGAAATTACATCTTCCAAAGCTGTTTTATAATTCTCAACTTCATCAAAAGCCCTGTGAAATGTACAAGAGAAAGGTTTTGCTAAATTTATTAATTCGGTATTTTGCTCAATATTGATGGTTTCGTCTTCATTTAAAATACCGAACACAAATCCGTTTACTCCTATTTTTTTAATTTGTAAAATTGAATCTTTCATTTGTTGAAATTCTTCGTTTGAATAGATGAAATTTCCTCCTCTTGGTCGAATCATTACATATAAATCAATCGTTAAATTTTGCTTTGTTTGTTCAATAATTTCTATTGATGGAGTTGTCCCACCAACTGACATATTAGCACATAATTCTATTCTATCTGCACCAGACTTTTGGGCAATTAAAGCAGATTCTAAATTGAAACAAGCGATTTCAAGTTTCTTCATTATTTCAAAAAGTAATTGGCATCAATTAATTTATTTCCGGTTGAATCTTGAACAGCATAATTGAACCCGTTTTGAATACAAAATGAACCATATTCGCCTTTTTTATTTAAAGCTATAAAACCAACCTGAATATCTTTTAGCTCTTTTCCTCTGCTTTTAGTCAGTTTTACAATACGAGCAACCGCTTCTTCGCAGGCTTTTTGTGGCGATTTTCCTTGACGCATTAATTCTACCACTAAATGACAACCTGTAATTCGGATAATTTCTTCGCCATGACCAGTTGCTGTAGCTGCGCCAATTTCATTATCAACATATAAACCTGCTCCAATTATAGGCGAATCGCCTACACGACCATTCATTTTAAAAGCCATTCCGCTCGTTGTGCAAGCACCAGATAAATTTCCGTGCGCATCTAAAGCAATCATTCCAATGGTGTCGTGATTTTCAATATTGGCTTTAGGTAAATATTCACTCGTTTTTAACCATTCTTGCCATTCTTTTTCTGACTCTTGGGTTAGTAAGTTTTCTTTTTGAAAACCTTGTTCTATGGCAAATTGTAAAGCACCATCTCCAACTAACATAACATGAGGCGTTTTTTCCATCACCATTCTTGCCACTGATATTGGATGCTTTATGTGCTCTAAACACGCAACTGAACCAATATTAGAAAATTCATCCATAATACAAGCATCTAAAGTAACCCTACCATCTCTATCAGGACGACCACCAAATCCTACACTTCTTTGAATAGCATCTCCTTCAGGAATTTTCACGCCTGCTTCAACAGCATCTAAAGCCCTTCCGTTGTTTTTTAAGATTCCCCAAGCTGCTCCATTTGCTTGAATGCCAAAATTCCATGTTGAAATAACAATGGGTTTATTTGTTTTTTTATTTTCTGTATAAACTTCGTTTTTCGTTCTAAACGAATTAAAGGTAATTCCAACTGTAGCTACCGCAGCAGTTTTTAAAAAATTTCTCCTGTTTTTCATTATTCTATACTTATTTCGTCTGCAAATAACCAGCTTTTTGAACCAGCTCCTGGTTTTCCGTCGGCTATAATTCCGTTATTTTCAGCTATAATTTTTACAAATTGAACATTTTGTTTGTCAAATTCAACGGCAGTTTTCCCTTTGTTTTCATAAATTTCTTTGGAAGAAACAATTGTAATTGACCTGTAATTTATTCCATCTATGGATGTTAATATTTTGATGTTTTTTGGATAGTATATCCAACTTCCTTCTGATGAAAGTGTATTGATGCTAATTTTTGAAATTGATTCTATTTTTCCTAAATTGATAGTTGCATTTAAGTCTTTTCCAGAAAATCCAAGCCAATCTCTTCCAAACTTAGAAGGGTTTCCTTTCATTCCGTCTACCAATGTGAAATTTCCGCCTACTGCATAATTTTCATGTGGTTGATGAAGTAATTCTATTTTTTTTCCTGTTGATTTTGTAATAAAAAACATTTGTTCAATAGTAGTACTTTTTGCTTTTTCATTTTCAAAATAAGCTGCTTTTATCGTTTGATTTGAAGTTATGGAAATTGGTCTTTCATACGAAAATGATTTCCCATTCGGTTCAGAACCATCAATTGTATATTTAATCCTGTTAGGATTTACAGCCTTCAATTCAAAATTCACACCGTTTGCTGCAGGATGTGTTTTAGATGTTACTTCAAAAATAGCTTTACTATAATTTATTCCCTTTTTTTCGTAAAAATCAAAATGCTGAATGATTCGTTTCTCAAATTCCATATATTTTTTAGGGTTTGAAGTCCCCCATAAAACTTCAGAAAGTGCAGCCATTCTTGGCATAATCATATATTCAACATGTTCTGGAGTATTGATATATTCTGTCCAGACATTGGCTTGAGCGCCTAAAATGTATTTCGATTCTTCAACTGAAAGCTCTTTTGGAATTGGGTTAAATGAATACACTTTTTCTACATTAGTATAACCGCCAATTGCGACAGGTTCGTTTTTTGGTTCACCTTGATAATGGTCGAAATAACAGTGAGAGCCAGGTGTCATTACCACAAAATGTTTTAGTTTTGCAGCTGTGATTCCGCCTTCAGTGCCGCGCCAACTCATAACAGCTGCATTTGGAGCCAATCCGCCTTCTAAAATTTCATCCCAACCAATTATTTTTCGTCCTTTACTATTTACAAATTTTTCAATTCGTTGAATGAAATAACTTTGTAGCTCGTGTTCATCTTTTAAATTTTCGTCTTTAATCCTTTTTTGACAATGCACACAACTTTTCCAACGTGTTTTTGGAGATTCGTCGCCGCCAATATGAATGTATTCGGAAGGAAATAAATCTATAACTTCAGTTAATATATTCTCTAAAAACGTAAATGTTTCATCTTTTGGACAAAAAACATCATCTAAAACGCCCCAAGTTTTTCCTACTTCAAATGGACCTCCAGTGCAAGAAAATTCAGGATAAGCAGCCAAAGCAGCAATGGCATGACCAGGCATTTCTATTTCGGGAATAATAGTTATATGACGCTTTTGAGCATAAGCAACAACTTCTTTAATTTGGTTTTGTGTATAAAATCCGCCATAGTGAACATCGTCATAGGTTTGGTCTGTGTAATGTCCAATCATAGAACCATTTCGCCATGCACCAATTTCTGTCAGCTTCGGATATTTTTTAATTTCGATGCGCCAACCTTGGTCGTCTGTTAAGTGCCAATGAAATGTATTCAATTTGTACATGGCTAAATAATCGATGTATTTTTTAATAAAATCAACAGAAAAAAAATGTCTTGCACAATCTAAATGCATGCCTCGCCATTTGAATTTAGGCTGGTCTGAGATGTTTAAATTTGAAACTTTTATGCTTTTAGAATTTTGAAACGGAATATTTTGTAACAATGTTTGAATTCCGTAAAACAATCCCTGATTATCAAAAGCAGAAACATGAATCGTATTCTTTTCAACTAATATCTCATACTGTTCATGATTAAAATAAGTTGTGTCTGGAATTCTAATTCCTAATTGAATACTATTTTTAGAAGTGAACTTAGAAGTGATTTTTAAATCTAACCCTGTTTGAACCTTTATATTTTCTTTTAGAAATATGGCTTCAAAAGAATTAATGTCTGTTGCATGAATAACTGTATTTGAATTCAGTAAAAAAAAACCTGATTGATATTTAGTTATTTGTGGCTTTGGAATTAAAGGAAGATTTTGTTGCGCCATGCCGAGCATAGAAAAGAAAAGCAACAAAGTCAGTATTCTGTATTTCATTGGAGTTGTGTTTGTTTTGCTAAAATTAAATAAAAAAACCGCACATTACTGTACGGTTTTTAATATTTGTTTAGTTCGTAAACTTGATTACTTCCCTAATTCGGCAATTTTAGCTTCAACTTCTAAGTCGTCACCTTCAAAAACTTTTTCTTCAACTACTTTTTTCCCATCAACTACTGTTGTTAGGGTAACTTTTGCAGTTACTTTCCCGTCAGCAGATTTAGTTTTTTCAATTTTAACGTCTTTTATTTCTACTTTATCATGATTGCAATTTGCACCGTGAACATGAGCTGCTGTTCCAATATATTTTCCGTTTTCATCATATTGAGACATACATTTTTCTTTACAAGCATCAGAACATCCATTGCTTTCACACATTGCAGCACATTCTTCTTTTGTCATTGTTGCGCATTTAGATAAATCACATTTTCCGCTATCGCAAACAACTTCAGTTTTAGCACAACAAGCTCCTTTTTCAGTACTCGCTCCATGACCTCCTAAGATGGGTGCAATTACCAAACCAATTAGACAAGTTAATTTAATTAAAATGTTCATTGATGGTCCAGATGTATCTTTAAATGGATCTCCAACTGTGTCTCCAGTTACTGCAGCTTTATGAGCATCAGAACCTTTAAAAGTCATTTCTCCGTTAATTTCAACACCTGCTTCAAAAGATTTTTTAGCATTGTCCCAAGCTCCACCAGCGTTATTTTGGAAAACTGCCCAAAGCACACCTGAAACTGTCACACCAGCCATATAACCACCAAGCATTTCGGCTACTAATTGATTGTTTTCTGGATAAACCAACATTCCAATTAATACAATTGCAATAGGGAAGCCAATAGTTAAAATTCCTGGCAACATCATTTCTCTTAATGCCGCTTTTGTAGAAATTTCAACACATTTACCATATTCAGGTTTTCCAGTTCCTTCCATAATTCCTGGAATTTCCTTGAACTGACGACGTACTTCATAAACCATATCCATTGCAGCTTTTCCAACTGAATTCATTGCCAATGCAGAGAATACAACTGGAATCATTCCTCCAACAAATAACATAGCTAAAACTGGCGCTTTAAAAATGTTAATTCCGTCAATTCCTGTAAATGTAACATAAGCAGCAAATAAGGCTAACGATGTTAATGCAGCAGAAGCAATAGCAAAACCTTTTCCTGTTGCTGCAGTTGTATTACCAACTGAATCTAATATATCTGTTCTTGTTCTAACTTCTTTTGGTAATTCACTCATTTCAGCAATTCCACCTGCGTTATCAGCGATAGGCCCAAATGCATCAATTGCTAACTGCATTGCAGTAGTTGCCATCATTGCAGAAGCTGCTAAAGCAACTCCGTAAAAACCTGCTAATGCATAGGTTGACCAAATTGCAATTGCAAATAAAATAACTGTTGGGAAAGTTGAAATCATTCCCGTAGCTAAACCAGCAATTACATTTGTCCCTGCTCCAGTAGAAGACTTTTGTACAATTGCTAATACTGGTTTTGTGCCTAATCCTGTGTAATATTCAGTTACTGATGAAATAGCTCCGCCAACAAATAATCCAATTAAAGATGCATAGAATACTCGCATTGCAGAAATTTCTTTTAATCCTTCTCCAAAGAAATTCATATTCATAGTTTCTGGCAACATGTATTTTACTAGCATAAAACATGCAGCTGCAGTTAATGCAATAGAAACCCAGTTTCCAATGTTTAAAGCTCCTTGTACTTGTTTTTCTTTAGCATTATCGCTTGTGATTTTAACTAACATTGTTCCGATGATAGAGAATAAAATTCCAAAACCTGCAATAGCCATTGGTAATAAAATTGGACCTATTCCGCCAAAAGCGTCGTCTAATTTTCCACCCATATCTTTAATCACATAATTTCCAAGAACCATAGCTGCTAAAACAGTCGCAACATAAGAACCAAATAAATCGGCCCCCATTCCGGCAACGTCTCCAACATTATCTCCAACATTATCTGCAATTGTAGCAGGGTTACGAGGGTCGTCTTCAGGAATTCCTGCTTCAACTTTTCCTACTAAGTCAGCTCCTACATCGGCAGCTTTAGTATAAATACCACCGCCAACACGTGCAAACAATGCAATAGATTCAGCTCCTAATGAGAAACCAGCTAAAGTTTCAAGAACAATAGTCATTTGGTCAGTTGAAGTCCAAACTCCACCCATAAAATAATGGAAAAAGAAAATAAAGAATGCAGTTAGACCTAAAACAGCTAAACCTGCAACTCCTAATCCCATTACTGTTCCTCCACCAAAAGAAACTTTTAATGCTTGTGGTAAACTTGTACGAGCTGCTTGAGTTGTACGTACGTTTGTTTTAGTTGCAATTTTCATTCCCATATTACCCGCTAACGCAGAAAATATAGCTCCAAAAATAAAAGCAACAACAATTAATATGTTAGTAGTAGGTACAATGAAAGATATTCCTGCTAAAGCAATACTTGCTCCAATTACGAAATAAGTTAATAATTTGTATTCTGCTTTTAAAAATGCTAACGCGCCTTCATAAATGTGATCTGAAATTTCTTTCATTTTCCCATCTCCAGCATCTTGTTTTAAAACCCAAGCTCTCTTTGCCCACATAAACAGCAGACCAATTACTGCCATTACAATTGGCAAATATATCATTATTGAATTCATAAAAAATTTATTGTTTTAGTTATAGTTTATAGTTCAAAATCAAACAAAAATAAACAAAAAAGGCAATATTGCTAATGAATATTGCCTTTTTTAATAATATTATGATATATTATCTAATACTAAATAAACCTTCTGGTTTGTTCTCAATTGCATTGAAACGTTCTTTGCATTTTATGAAAATCTCTTTCGCTTCAGTTACATCTCCCCATCCTTCAACATCAACTTGTTTGTTTTCTAAATCTTTGTAAACTTGAAAAAAATGTTCAATTTCTTTTATTAAGTGTGTGTTTACATCACTTAAGTCGTTTAATTTATTCCAAATAGGATCTGAAATAGGAACACAAATTACTTTTTCATCTGGACCTTTATCATCAGCCATGTGGAAAACTCCAATTGGTTTTACTTCCATTACACAACCAGGAAAAGTTGGCTCTGTTACTAAAACTAAAACATCTAATGGATCTCCGTCTAAAGCTAAAGTTTCAGGTATAAATCCGTAATCTGCTGGGTACATCATTGAAGAGAAAAGCATTCTATCAAAACGCATTCTTTTCATATCAAAATCATACTCATACTTGTTTCTACTTCCTCTTGGAATTTCGATTAATACATCGAATGTAGTTACTTTATCTACTGTCATTTTAAAATATTTCTTTTTTTTAAGGGGTGCAAAGGTACAAATTCTTTATACTATTAAAAAAGAAGTAATTTGAATTTATTAATAAATTACAGGTTTTCTCTTTCTTTTTATGAGATAATAATGCCAGAGTAGGTAAGTAGCCATACTTCTATAGGGTTTCCAGTTTTCTGAGATCTTTTTTATTTCATCTGAAGTTGTACAGCCGTAGAGTTCTTTAATTGTGTTTACAATTGCAATGTCTCCAAGTGGAATAATATCTTTTGTATGCAAGCAAAACATTAAATAAATATCAATAGTCCAGTTGCCAATTCCTTTTATTTTGATTAGTTGGCTTCTTATTTCATCTTCGTTTAATTTTGATAAATTTTCAATGTTTAATGATTTATCAAGTACTGCATTTGACAAAGCAATCAAATAAGATGCTTTTTGTTTACTGATCGAAAATTCTCTTAATTCTTCGATAGAATATTGTAAAATGTTTTCGGGAATTATGTTTCCAATGTTTGCTTCTAAATTTTTAAAACAAGCTTTTGCAGATTCTAGGGAAACTTGCTGTTCAATTATAAGTTTGCAAAGCGTTTCAAATCCTTCGGGCCTGCTAGGGACAAAAGGGTCGCCAAAATCATTGTAAATTTGGTTTAATGTTTTGTCTTTTGTTATTAAAAAATCAAGTGCATCTGTCATGTTTAAAAGTAAAACCCAAAGGAAGCTTTGACTGAAAATTTATTAGCATTTGGCATATCTAAATAACTTCCGCGCCAAGCAAAGTCTATTCTCAAAACTTTGAAAATATTTCCAACCCCGGCGTGATATTCCCAATATAAATCATCTGGCGCAACATAATTTAAGCCAGAAGCATTGATTGCTCTGTTTTCGTCTGAAACTCTTCCGTAAACACCTTTAATTCCAATAATTTCCCTTAAGTTTAGTTTTCTAAAGTATGGAATTCTAGAAAACAATCTTCCGTTAAAATGATGCTCAAAATGAAGAGAAGCATATTCATCAGCCACAAAATCATAATAATCTAAAAGATTATATGTGTTTTCAATAATGAAATAGGATTGGTTACCTGGTACAACACCCATTAATCCAAGAGGAACTTCATTAAATATTTTTCCAGTTTCAAAAGTTGTAAACAATCTTCCAAAACCTCCAATTAATACAGGTTGTCTGTAATAAAATTGTAATTTTTGGTAATCAAAATCACTGTCTAAAACTCCTTTAAAACCTTGGCTATAACTTAAAAATATACGTGCATAATTGTTATCTACTTCAAGTCTTTCAACTCCGTAGCCAACTGTTTTTCTGCCAGGTGTATATTCTAATTGAAAATTTACTTCGGATTGTTTTACTTCGCTTTTTATTGTTGTTAAAGTTTCATCGGTATAATAATCTAAACTAAAAGTTTCAGAAGCTGATTTTAAAGTCCGGTATGATAAGTTTGTTTGGAAAGTAAAGTTTTTTACAAATTCAATTTCTACACCAATATTTGTTAAATTAACTGATGTTAATTTGTTGTTTGTACCACTTGAAAATAGAGATGATGAAGCGAAGCTTCTTCCTAAAACGTCATTTGAAGTAGTTAAACTAACACCAATTTGTTCAACATCTCTTCTGTTTCCAGCAGAAAGTATTAATCTGTTTTTAGTATTGACCATCCATTTTCCAGAAACTCCATATTTAAATTTGTCGTCTTCAAATCCATAAGCGGTATATCCTTGAATTCTCCATTTATCATTTGGTCCAAAATATGTTCTTCCGCCAATTCTTATTCTTTGACCTTCGACATCATTATAGCCAAAAGTTGAGAATATAGGTCCAAAATCAAAGTTTCCATATTGAATATAACCACTACCTAATATTGTTGCCAGATTGTATATTCTTTTAAATCGAGGAACTGTCTCGAGCGTGTCGAGCATTTTGTAGATTCCAGCTTCATTCTTATTAAGTTCTTCAAACCTGTTTTCTTCCCAATATTCATCTGTTTTATTAAAAACACTATTGTCATAAAAATTAACTTCTTCTTTATAGAACTTATCTTCTTTTGGGATGTCAAACTTGTGATTTTTGAGAACTGTTGTTCTCTTTCCATATACACCTTTAGATTCTTCTTTTTTGGAGAAACTAAAGTCGCTCATCATGTGATCTCTTTTTAATAAAAATACAGAGTCATTTAGAACATCAAAATCTTGCTCAATATAAATTTCCTTTACCCAGTTAATGTTTGCACTTTTGCTCGCTTCAAGGTTTATTTTTTTAATAGCAAATGTTGTGTCGTTTACCCAAAACGAACCTTTAAAAGTTAATTCATTTTTTCTTCTAGGATAATAAACAATGTGATAACACCATTTGTTGTCAATATATGAGCTGTCACTAAGTACATAATTATAGACATTGATTCCTGTTCTAGATAGTGGACTTACGAAGTCTTTGTCAAAAAATTTTAAATAATTGTCGTAAATGTCATAGCTAGCATATAGGTCTTTTATAAAAGTATTTACACCGTCTCCGTTACCAAATCCAGAATTTTTGGTAGCTTTTAAAATTTCTTTTTCTTTTTTAATAATATTGTCTCCATGTACTTCACTTACACTTTCATTAATAAAAATGGGTAAATAGGTTTTTCCAGTAATTCTTGAAGTATCAATATTATCAAATATAAACTCCATTCCTTTAAAAACCTTACTATTTATGAATGCACTATCAAGAGTATTCATGTCAAACTCTACCTTTTCATATTTATCATATTGGTATTGCTTAAACATGTGAAGCCCATTTTTTCGTTTACGTTCCCATATTTTTCTAAGAATATCTAATGCAGGATTGTCTTTTTTTGATGTTTTTCCAGTATAAACTACAACTTCCTTTAGTATAGTTCCTTCTGCTAATT
>JBEDTP010000154.1:0-3747 GCA_040119075.1 Flavobacterium sp. | reverse complement strand
TCAAGTAACGTTTGTGTTGTTTTTTTAGGTCAACGTAATACAGGAGGTTATTCTATAGACATTGATTATATAAAGAAAAAAGAAAGAGTACTATATATTAAAACAAAAGAAAATATTCCAGAAAAATACTCAAATGTAATAATGGCAATTACTAACCCTTATTGTTTGATAACAATTCCAAAAATAAAAAAGATAATTATAAAATAAAAAGTCCCAAATAGGGACTTTTTATTTTATAGAATTGATTATTTAGAATCTATATCTAACTCCCAAAGCAATATCAGGACCAAACCCATCTCTAAAATCAGCATAATCACCGCCAAAATATATCTCCGGTCTAAAGTCTAATGATAATTGAAGAGGAAAATCAAATAGATATTCAATTCCTATATCACCAGCTGCTAAAACAAAAGAGCCACTTTCTTTAAAATCATTTTTGTTATAACTCCAGCTACCAATTCCTGCACCTGCACCTGCGTACCAATTAAATCCTCCTTCAATGTTCCATACCCATTGGTATAACCCCACAATTTTAAATGCATCAACATCTTTGCTATTTCGCCATCCTAAATCAAACTCTAAACGATTGTTTTTAGATAATCCTCTTTGGTAACTTACTTCACCACCAAAACCGTCATTATCGCCTAATCTTAGCCCAATAGCATTTTTAGATATTTCTTGCGCGTTTACGCTAAATACTACACCTAGTAGTAAAAAAGCTGATAAAATTTTTGTTTTCATTTAGTTTTGTTTTTATAAGTTTTATTATTTAAAACTACAAAAATATCATTTTATTGTACAAAATAATTTGTTAAAAATTCATTTTGCTCTTGAGTTGATGTCGCAGGCACACCTAATTCATTAGCAACAAACTGTGAAATTGTATAGGTAATAATCGTATTTGTATGTACAACTCCAATTCCATCAGCTGCATACTGTAGAGAAGTTAGAATATCTTGATTTGTTATAATAGGCACAGTAATACCATTTAAAGTTGTTGAAATAGTTGCATTTAAAATTATTTTTACAACTTTAACATTATTATATTCATCATTATTAGGTGAAGTAAATTGCGTTAAACTTTCACCTGCCTTTGATTTTAAAGTATAATTAATAGTAATAGGATAACCATTAACTGTTTCATTAATTACTCCTGTTTTTGTAGCAAGTACTTCGTTTTCAGAAGCATTTGCTTTAAAAATCACAAAGTCAATTAAACTTAAATCAAAATTAACTGGTAATTGCCCATTTCCTAATGATAAATCACCTGTTAATAAAAGTTTATTTTGAAATTCTCTAACACCATTATTCTTTAATGAAGAAGAATAAAACCCCGTTGCTAGATTATTTTCGGTTTCAAATTTTTTATAAGTATTAGAACCAATAATTGTATCTCTAGAAATAAAAAGAGAATCTTTTGTCGTTGTAGTTTCGCCTTCAACATCATAAACCCAATAATTTCCAATCGTTACAGGTAAATTAAAATTTGGTTGATTATTTGAATTATCATTGTTATCACTTGAACAAGAGAAAAGAGCTAAACTAAAAATAGTTAATAAGTATATTTTTTTCATTTGATATATTTTTAGCTAATATAATCATAATTTTAAATTTTGAATAATAGTTCACTATTTCAATAAACATTTAACTTAATTTATTTGAGTACATTTGTTTTGTAAAATAATAAACATTAAAAATGTCTGGTAATACTTTTGGAAAGTTATTTAAATTAACAACTTTTGGAGAATCACACGGAAACGCAATTGGTGGAATTATAGATGGTTGTCCTTCTGGTGTAAAAATAGATTTTAGTGCCATTACTAAAGAAATGCAACGAAGAAAACCTGGTCAATCTGCAATTGTTACTCAAAGAAAAGAAGAAGATGAAATAATTTTTCATTCAGGTATTTTTGAAGGAATAACAACAGGAACACCTATCGGTTTTTCTATTTTGAATACAAATCAAAAATCTCAAGATTATTCAGATATAAAAGATACTTATAGACCAAGTCATGCAGATTATGTGTATGAAAAAAAATATGGCATAAGAGACTACAGAGGTGGAGGAAGAAGTTCGGCAAGAGAAACAGCTTGTAGAGTTGTTGGAGGAGCAATTGCAAAACAAATCATCTCAGAAATTAAAATTACTGCATTTGTTTCTTCTGTTGGAGAAATTTTTATTGATAAACCGTACCAAGATTTAGATTTTTCAAAAATTGAAGATAATGTTGTTCGTTGTCCAGATGAAACAACAGCTTTAAAAATGGAAAAATTTATTAAAGAAATTAAAAAACAAGGAGATTCAGTCGGAGGAACAATAACTTGTGTTGTTCAAAATGTTCCAATAGGTTTAGGTGAACCAGTTTTTGATAAATTACATGCTGAATTAGGAAAAGCAATGTTATCAATTAACGCAGTTAAAGGGTTTGAATTTGGAAGTGGGTTTTGTGGTGCTAAAATGAAGGGTAGTGACCATAATGATTTGTTTAACGAAGATGGAACTACAAGAACTAATTTATCTGGTGGAATACAAGGAGGTATAAGCAACGGAATGGATATCTATTTTAGAGTCGCATTTAAACCTGTTGCAACATTATTACAAAAGCAAGAAGTCTTAAATACAAAAGGAGAGATTGTAGAGCAACAAGGAAAAGGAAGACATGATCCTTGTGTATTACCACGTGCTGTTCCTATCGTTGAAGCAATGGCCGCTTTAGTAATAGCTGATGCATTTATTTTGAATAAAAAGTAAGAAAAAACCTAATATATATTTTTATTAATTTCTTGATTTTTTGCTTATAAAAATATTAAAATCAGTAAAATTGATTTTTTATAATGATATATGTATTTTTTTAATTCTTTTCAAATCTTTTTTTAAGCTTTTTGTAATTATCTAACTGGTAGCTTTTTATGTTGTTTTTCAGTTTAATTTTGGTTGAAATTTAAACAACTAAACATGAAAAAAATTACTCTAACTAAGAATTTCAAAAAGCTTGTTATTCTTTCAATCTGCTTTCTTTGCAGTTTATCATTTTATGCTCAAAATGATTATTATCCAACTATAACTGGACTTGGGACTTCTCAGAATGGAAGAGCTCCTCAAGGAGGGAGAAATGTTACAAGAAGTATTTGGTTAATAACTGCCACAGAGATGGCTGCTGCAGGTTTCACTAATGGTATGCAAATTTCAGGAATTGGATTTACTTATCAAGCGGGTCAAGATGTTACAACAACAGGTAATGCAATATTTTATATGCAAAATACTGCAAATACAACAAACTCAAAAAGTACAACTTGGGCTACTGCAATTTCAGGAATGACTACAGTAAGCAATGCTTCAATAACAATTCCAAATGCCGCAGGAGAGTTTGATTATTCATTTTCAGGAGGGTCTGCTTTTACATATACTGGGGGAGGACTTTATATTGCATTTGATTATCAAAACTTATCTAATCCTGTATCTAGTATGAATACTGCTTATTGTAATACAGCATTAACGAATGGATTAAAAGGAGCAATGTCAGCTGCAGGAAGTTCAACTCCGCCAACAACGACTACATCATCTAGTTTTAGACCTGAAACAAGATTAGGTATACCTGTTTCTTGTGCTAGACCTACAAGTGTTAAGTATGTTGAAGGAGGAAATACCTTAACAAGTGCTACGTTATCTTGGAATCCATCTGGTGGATCAAATGTAGATTTCGAATATGGTTTGTACGGTTATACTCAAGGAAGTGGAATTAATAG
>JBEDTP010000153.1:0-3779 GCA_040119075.1 Flavobacterium sp. | reverse complement strand
ATTTCCATGATCATCAACTGTAAATCCATTAAAATATAGTGTTTGTTGACCTTGTTGTACTTGACCCTCAGAAGTTGATGGACTAAACATTTCTACCAATCGTTGGTCTAATGCTTTAATTGATATTGATAAAATGTCATTGGTTTGAACACGATAAGGCTTAGAAAGGATTTGGCCTACTTCTATAAAATCATTTTTTTCTTGGTCTCTTTGTAAATAAATTAAATCTTTATTAGGTATGCAAGAGATAAAGCAAACTGATATTAATAATATATATATTAATTTATATAATTTCATTACATGTTATTTAAGAAAACAAATATAGTTTTTACAATTAAATTTGAGAAATTTAAATCCTTTAATATTTAAAATTAATTCTGCTTTAATGACGTCTCAAATGGAATTCTATGCAATAAACTCCTCCCTAATGTAACTTCATCTGCGTACTCAAGCTCATCACCAATAGCTACACCTCTTGCAATAGTTGATGTTTTAACATTAAAACCTTTAATCTGCTTATAAATATAAAAATTAGTTGTATCACCCTCCATTGTTGAACTTAGCGCAAAAATAACTTCATTAATATTTCCATTTTTGATTTTATCAATCAAGGTTTTTATTTTTAGTTGACTAGGACCTATTCCCTCGATTGGGTTAATTTTACCACCTAAGACATGGTAAACTCCTTTAAACAAACCTGTATTTTCAATCGCCATTACATCTCTAACGTCTTCAACTACACAAATTAAACTTTTGTCTCTTTTTATATTGTTACATATCTGACAAACAACATCATCTGAAATGTTATGACATTGTTCACAATAAGAAATTTCACTTCTTAGCCTAAACAAAGAATCACTTAAATCTTGAGTTTGACCTAACGGTTGACGAAGTAAATGCAATGCCAATCGAAGCGCGGTTCTTTTGCCAATTCCAGGCAATTGAGCAATTTCATTTACAGCAGTTTCTAATAATTTTGAAGGTAATTCCATAGTTACAAAAATACAAAAGTAAGTCATTTTATTATTAAGATATTCTATTATCTTTGTTTGAAACAAACCGATAATTATGAGTCCAATATCAATCCTTATATTAATATTATCCTATTTTAGCGTACTTATCTTATTTTCTTATTTTACCGGAAAAAAAGAAGTTTCAAATAACGATTCTTTTTTTAAAGCAAATAAACAATCTCCATGGTATTTAGTAGCGTTTGGAATGATTGGCTCTTCACTTTCTGGTGTTACATTTATCTCAGTACCAGGAAAAGTAGAAGGTTCTCAATTTGTGTATTTCCAAATTGTTCTAGGATATATTATTGGTTATTTCATTATTGCAACTGTCTTACTTCCACTTTATTACAGACTTAACTTAACCTCTATTTACACTTATTTAGAAGATCGATTTGGCAAATATGCCTATAAAACAGGCGCTTGGTTTTTTATTATTTCTAGAACTGTTGGCTCTAACTTAAGATTACTTTTAGTAGCTGATGTTTTACAAACTTTAGTATTTGAACCACTTGGTATTTCATATTGGATAACCGTAACAGCAACTATTTTATTAATTTGGTTATATACTTTTAAATCAGGAATAAAAACAATTATTTGGACAGATACCCTTCAAACATTCTTTATGTTAGTTTCTGTAGGAATTTGTATTGTTGTAGTTTCTGAAGATTTAGGGTTAAATATTTCAAATTTCTCAGCTTTTATTGCCGATAGTTCTTATTCTAAAATATTTTTCTTAGAAGATTTTCATCAACCAACTTATTTTTGGAAACAGTTTTTATCAGGTGCTTTTATAGCAATTGTAATGACTGGTTTAGACCAAGACATGATGCAAAAAAACTTAACATGTAAAACACTAAAGGACGCACAAAAAAACATGTTTTGGTTTACAATTGTACTTACAATAGTTAACTTTTTCTTTCTAATTTTAGGTCTTTTATTTACAGAATACGCTTTAAAATATGGAATTGATGCACATGGAGACGCATTATTCCCAATATTAGCCAATAAGCATTTAGGAATTGTTGTAGCTTTTAGTTTTTTGCTTGGGTTAATTGCCGCTGCTTACTCAAGTGCAGATAGTGCTTTAACGTCATTAACCACTTCTTTTAGTATTGATATTTTGGATATAGAAAAAAAATATGATGAAGCAAAACAAGTTGCAATAAGAAAGAGAATTCACTTAATGTTTGTAGTGATTTCAATTTTTGTAATCTTGTTTTTTAAATATGCTTTTAATGATTCTAGTATTATTGATAAAGTATTGAAATTTGCAGGATTTACCTACGGCCCATTATTAGGCCTCTATAGTTTTGGTTTGTTTACCAAATGGAAAGTAAGAGATGTTCTTGTACCTATTGTAGCCATTTCAGCAGTAGTTATTTCATTATTATTAAACAACTACAGCCTTGAATGGTTTGGCTTTAACTTTGGATTTGAAATTTTAATTGTAAATGGTCTATTAACTTTCTTAGGATTAGTATTGATTCGTAGCAAGTAAAACTAAGGTGCATGACTCTTCAAAAGCAACATCATTAGCTTTTAATATTTCTGAGAATTCTACGTTTTCAGTACCAGGATTAAATATTACTCTTCTGGGCTTTAACGACAATATATAATCGTAATATTCTTTTTGGGCTTTGGGATTTAAGTAAATAGTTACAGTGTCAATTGCGTGAAAATCTAGTTTTTCAGTTTCTACAGGAATATCCATAACCATTCCTTTTTTTGAACCAATTGCTACAACTTGATGACTTTTTGCAATTAAATTACTAATAGCCTTATAAGAATATCGTTCTTTATTTGTAGAGGCTCCAATAACAAGTGTTTTCATATATTTAGAATATTTACATAAAATTACTAAAATAATTATAACTTTGAGATAACATTACATTAAAAGCTACTTAATAAAAGTAGCCATATATTTGCAAAAAAAACTATGGAGCTATTTATTTATGTATTCGCAGCATTATTTTCGGTAATTAACCCTCTAGGTTCTATCCCAATTTTTGTAGGACTCACACAAGATGACACTAAAAAAGAACGATCTAGAATTTCAATATGGGCGGCAGTAAATGTTGGTATAATTCTTTTAATTTCATTTTTTATTGGAGAATATGTACTTAAGTTTTTTGGTATAAGCATTGACGCTTTAAGAATAGCAGGTGGAATTATAATTGTAAACTCAGGATTTTCATTATTATCTGGAAATATTAGTAAAAGAAAAGGGCTAAATAAAAGAGTAACCAATGATGCTATGCACAGAAACGATATTGCACTTACTCCTTTAGCTATGCCGATGCTTGCCGGACCTGGCTCGATGTCATTATTAATTGCAATGTACCAAGAACAGCCTGAAATACATCAAAAAATAATTACTTGTGGGGCAATTTTATGTGTAGCAATTACAATATTTTTTATTTTAAAAAGCGCCCACTATCTATCTAAAATTCTTGGCGCATCTGGACTAGTTGCTATTTCAAGAATTATAGGTTTTATTGTTATTGCTATAGGGATTCAATACATTAGTAGTGCATTAATAAACATATTGAAAATTGCTTTATAAAATAAAAAATCAGTATAAAAAAAGCCAAAACAAATTGTTTTGGCTTTTTTTATTCCATATATATAAATTATGCTTTTGGCAAGAAAACTTCAGCCATCATGCAACGTGCACTTCCACCACCACACAACTCTATTGTATCTAAACTTACATAAATAATTTTACAGTGCTTTTCAATTTTAGCAATTTGCTCTTTTGTTAAAGAC
>JBEDTP010000152.1:0-3784 GCA_040119075.1 Flavobacterium sp. | reverse complement strand
CCTTTCTATTGGAATAATAAATATCGGTCTTATTTAATTTTGGATAAACAATGAATATTGAATCATAAAACTTGAAATTATCCTCATTAGAACCTTCAATAGTTTTCCAATCAGGAGTAACTTTTCTTAATATAAATTTATCAATAGAATCAGTTTCTAAATTAAAATAAACACGCCTTTCTGAAAAACCTAATTCAGGATTATATCTAAATTTTAAATATTTAAGTTTTGAATTTATAAAGAAGTTTTTTTGAGGGACTAAACCATCATTTAAATAAATAAATTCTTTTGCTTTATTTTTCGATATAGAATCATGAAAATCATTCTCAATATCCAAATTAAGATCATCATTTGATAACTCATTACAACTTATAAAAGTCAACATGAATAAAAATAAAAAAATAAAACTCCTCAAAACCATAACTAATTTACTTTTTCAAAATTTCTTCAAGCAATATAGCTTCCGTTCCGTTTGGATAGGTAATTTTTAATAACTGAGACAAAGTTGGTGCTATCTGCGTTATGTCTTTTTTATCAAAAGATTCTCCTTTTTTTATTCCGTTACCGTAAAAAATTAAAGGCACATGTGTGTCATATGTATATGGTGTTCCGTGAGAAGTTCCGGTTGCAGAATATTCAATATAACCTGGTTTTTCAAGAATAACTATATCTCCGTTTTGAACTGGATCATATCCTTTAGCTATAAAATTCAAATAAAAATCTGCTCCAGATGAAGCTAAAACTTCTTCTTCAGTATAAACACGTTTTATAAATTTTTGAGTATATAAAAATGTTTTAAAAGTTTCCTTAACCGTTTCTAATTTTAAATTCTTCTTCGCTAATGAATCTCTATCAAAAAACAAATTAAAGTTGGAATAATTCTTCACAACATCTACACCGAAAGATTTTACTGAAAACTCGCTTAAATCTTTTTCAAACTTCTTAGTATTGATGTTATCCACTTCATATTTATTATCCTTTAAATACGTTACATTTTCTGCACCTGCATGATCTGCAGTTAAGAACAACAAGTAATTATCTTTACCAACATTTTTGTCTAGATAATTTAAAAAATCAGCAATGGTTTCGTCTAAACGTAAATAAGTGTCCTGAAGTTCAATTGATCTTGGCCCTAGAATGTGACCGATATAATCAGTTGAAGAAAAACTCATTGTTAAAAAATCGGTAATATTATCTTTTCCTAAATTTTCCTTTTCAATGGCTCTTTTAGCAAAATCGGCCACTAAATTATTCCCAAACGGACTTGCTCTTAAAACTCCAGCATCATTATTCTCATACATTTCTTTCATATTATAAGGAAAGAAAGGCGTTTTCTTATATAATTTTCCTTCATATGGATTATTATCATTCAAACTTTCGTTATAAACGTTTTTGTTTTTTAGCAAAGTCCAGTCATTTTCTAAATAGGGCAAATAATGCTTCTCATTATTGAAAGTCGTAACCCAACTAGGTAATTCTTTACCATAAAAAGTACTTGAAATAAATGCACCCGTTTTAGAATACCAAAAAGCCCAATCTGCAAAATGACCCGCTGGTAAAATAGCACCTCTATCTTTTAAACTAATTCCTATAACTTTACTTTTAAAATTAGTAGCTAATTTTAACTCATCAGTAATTGTGGTACTCTGTAAATTTTTAGGCGACATCTTCCCTTCGCTTTCTGTTCCATCACCAATAGTTACAACATTTATATCTTCAGTACAATATAATTCAGTTTGCGTAGCTCTATTGAACCATTCATTACCTACAATTCCATGAACAGCAGGAGTTGTACCTGTATAAATTGACGCATGTCCAGGTCCAGTATACGTAGGCATATAATTATAATGCGTGTTTTGAAAAGTATATCCGTTTTTCATTAATCTCTTGAACCCATTTTCTGAGAAATCATCTGAAAAACGATATAAATATTCCGTTTTCATCTGATCAACTACAATTCCGATGACTAGTTTTGGCTTTTGTTGGGCATAACCATTCAAAAATCCTGATAAAACAAATGCAACTATTAACTTTTTCATTTCTTTAAATTAAAATACAAAATTATGACTTTAGACTTAAATCGCTATTACTTATAAGAAATAAAAAAAGAGCTATTTAGCTCCTTTTTTAGTCTTTTTATTTTCTTTTGGTTTATCACTTAATAAATTCATATTATAAACAACAACTCTATCTTCATAATAGATATACAATTGCTTTAAATTGTTTTTATCTTTTCTTGTAAAAATTGAAATATCACACTCTATACCTGCATTATCAATACATAAAAACGAAACAACATTTCCTTCTTTCGTTTCTTTTTTATCATAATATTTCACGATATTAAACAATTGAAGAGCTTCAGAATACACTACAATTCTATCTTTATCAGCATCTAAAACAACAATCATTTCCGACTTTTGAAATTTAGACCAAACTCCCCATTCTCCAAATCTAGTTTTTTCAGAAACCATAAAACCAGTCGTTTTAAATCGGTATTGTTGTGCTTGAGCCACACTAAATGACAGAAATAAAAACAGAAATAAATATTTAATACTTTTCATCATATAAATTTAAAAATCAAATTTAGTCATTTCAGCTTTAGCTAGATTAAATTCTGTGATAACATTATTCACAATTGTTTCCACAGGTAAAATATCATGAATCAAGCCTGCTATTTGACCAATTTCCAGTTCACCATCTTCTAAGTCTCCTTCGAACATTCCTTTTTTTGCTCTTGCTCGTCCTAATAATTGTTTCAATTCTTCAGGTGTTGGGCATTTAGCATATAACTCTTGAACATCATTAAAAAACTTATTTTTAATTAATCGAACTGGTGCTAACTCTTTTAAAGTAAGCATTGTATCTCCTTCATTTACTTCAACTATCGTTTTCTTAAAATTATCATGAGAACTTGATTCTGTTGAAGCTGCAAAACGACTTCCCATTTGAACTCCATCAGCTCCTAAGGTCATAGCTGCTAACATTCCTCTCCCAGTAGCAATACCACCAGCAGCAATTAACGGAATAGTAATTTGCTCTCTAACCATAGGAATTAAAGTCAGCGTTGTCGTTTCATCTCTACCGTTATGACCACCAGCTTCAAAACCTTCAGCTACTACAGCATCTACACCCGCTTCTTGTGCTTTTAAAGCAAATTTTGTGCTACTTACCACATGAACAACTATAATTCCGTTTTCTTTTAAAAATGGTGTCCATGTTTTAGGATTTCCGGCAGAAGTAAAAACTATCTTCACTCCTTCTTCGACCAAAATTTGCATTATTTCCTCAATATTAGGATATAACATTGGAACGTTTACTCCAAATGGCTTGTCAGTTGCTTTTTTACATTTTTGAATATGTTCTCTAAGTACTTCTGGATACATTGAACCTGCTCCAATTAAACCTAGTCCGCCTGCATTACTAACAGCACTTGCTAATTTATATCCAGAATTCCAAATCATTCCACCTTGAACAATAGGATATTTTATATTAAATAATTGAGTAATTAAATTCATTTTATTGCTTCATTAATTTCCCTCGCAAGATACTATTATTCGAAATAAATTCATACAAATAAACTCCCGAAGTCAAATTTGAAACAGATATTTTTTGATTGTTTTGAGAAACTTCATTTTGTAAAACCATTTGACCCAAATTGTTATATATAACAAACTTTCCAACTAAAGCAGTGTTTGAAAATTTTAAAAATAAAAACTCATTTGACGGATTTGGATAAATTACTAAATTATTTGTTTCAAAACTTTGAGCAGAAAGAGCATTATTT
>JBEDTP010000151.1:0-3785 GCA_040119075.1 Flavobacterium sp. | reverse complement strand
CGTTGGCTTTTGCAATTTCAGGCGCATTAACAGGCTGGCATAAAAAGTTAGATCCTTTTGGAGTTTTTATAATTGCTTTTGTAACAGCTCTTGGTGGTGGAACCTTGAGAGACGTGTTAATAGGAAAAGCTCCAGTGGGTTGGGTGCTTGACTTAACTTATGTTTATATAATAATCTTAGGTTTTATTGCTACTATTATTCTAAAAACTAGACTAGAAAAATTGAGAATTTCTTTGTTTTTGTTTGATACAATAGGTTTAGGGATTTTTACAATTATAGGAATTGAAAAAGGAATTGACGTTGGGTTACATCCAATTATTTGTATTGCTCTTGGAACAATGACAGCTAGTTTTGGCGGTGTGATTCGCGATATTTTGTGCAATGAAATCCCTATTATTTTTAGAAAAGAAATTTATGCAACTATAAGTATATGTGGTGGAATTTTGTTTTTTATGTTAAATAAACTCACTTTAAATACAGATGTTTTGTATCTTGTAACTTCGGTGTTTATGATAGTTTTTAGGTTATTAGCAGTAAAAAACAAATGGTATTTACCTTCACCATATGTAAGGTAATTATTTAGTTAAAAAATCTATTAAAGTTCTAGTTGCAATTCCTCTATGACTAATAGTTGCTTTTTCAATCATTGACAATTCAGCAAAAGTAGATTTGTAGCCTAAAGGTTGAAAAATTGGATCATATCCAAAACCTTGAGTTCCTTTTTTTTCTAAAGTAATTGTTCCTTTTGCTAATCCTTCAAATAAATGTTGTTTTCCATTTATATTTAAAGCAATTATAGTTTTAAAATGTGCGTTTCTATTGGTTTTGTCTTTCAGTTCAAACAAAAGCTTATTCATGTTATCATCTGAGTTTTTTTGTGCTCCAGCATATCTTGCAGAATATACTCCGGGTTCATTATTTAATGCCTCAACTTCTAATCCTGTATCATCAGCAAAACAGTCGTAACCGTATTTTTCAGTTACATAATTTGCTTTTAAAATTGCGTTTCCCTCAATAGTATTTGAAGTTTCAGGAATATCTTCAAAACAACCAATATCTTCAAGGCTTAATATTTCTATTGAATTAGGAAGTAATTGTTGAATTTCTTGAATTTTATTTTTGTTGTTTGAAGCGAAAACGAGTTGCATTTTAATTGATTTTTTAAAAGATATTCAAATGTACATTGTTTTTTCTAGAAATAGAAACCCTTTAAAAATACAAAAGCCGATCTGGAGCGATCGACTTTCATGGTGAACGTGTAACCACATTTCTGTGTCGTTCGGTGCAAATATAAGTTAAAGATTTAAATTGAAACTGTTTTTTCTTAATTATTTAATCTAAACATTATAACAAATTTATAAATGTGTAAATGGATTCTTAATTTTCAATTAATTAGCTTATTCAAACTAAAAATAAATTATTAAAAACCTTTTTTTATTCTTACTTTTGCCAAGTTTTTTAAAACATATTCTATATTATGGTAAAAGATTTATTTGAAAGAATCCAACAAAATAAAGGTCCTTTGGGTAAATGGGCTTCACAAGCAGAAGGTTATTATGTATTTCCTAAATTAGAAGGAGATTTAGGGCCAAGAATGAAATTTCATGGTAAAGAAATATTAAACTGGAGTATAAATGATTATTTAGGTTTAGCGAATCATCAAGAAGTTCGTAAAGTTGATGCTGAAGCTGCTGCTCAATATGGTGCTGCTTACCCAATGGGGGCACGTATGATGAGTGGTCACACAAATATTCATGAGCAATTAGAAAAAGAACTAGCTTCATTCGTTCAGAAAGAAGCAGCATATTTACTAAACTTTGGCTATCAAGGGATGGTGTCTATTATTGATGCTTTGGTAACTAAAAATGACGTTATTGTTTATGATGTTGACGGTCACGCTTGTATTATTGATGGTGTTCGCTTGCATATGGGTAAACGTTTTACCTATAAGCATAATGATATTGAGAGCATGGAGAAGAATCTTCAGCGTGCTACAAAATTAGCTGAAGAAACTGGAGGAGGAATTTTATTCATTACTGAAGGTGTTTTTGGAATGCGTGGACAACAAGGTAAGTTGAAAGAAATTGTAGAAATGAAGAAAAGATACAATTTCCGTTTGTTAGTTGATGATGCGCATGGTTTTGGTACTCTAGGTAAAACAGGAGCTGGAGCAGGTGAGGAGCAAGGTTGTCAGGAAGGAATTGATGTTTATTTTTCAACTTTTGCTAAATCAATGGCAAGTGTAGGTGCATTTGTAGCTGCAGATCAAGATATTATTGATTATTTAAAATATAATTTACGTTCTCAAATGTTTGCAAAATCATTACCAATGATTATGACAATTGGAGCTTTAAAAAGATTGGAATTGTTACGTAATTCTTCTGAAATTAAAGACAAGCTTTGGGAAAATGTAAATGCTTTACAAAAAGGATTAACTGATAGAGGATTTAATATTGGAGATACAAATACTTGTATTACACCAGTTTATCTTGAGGGTTCAATTCCGGAAGCAATGGTTATGGTAAATGATTTAAGAGAAAATTATGGAATTTTCTTATCTATTGTTGTTTATCCAGTAATTCCTAAGGGAATAATTTTATTAAGAATGATTCCTACGGCATCTCATACTATGCAAGATATTGAAGATACTCTAGCTGCATTTGAAGCAATTAGAGAGAAATTAGTAAACGGAACTTATAAGAAAATTGCAGAAACGACTGTTGAAAGTGTTTAGTTAATAACCACTCAATAATAAAATAAAAAAAAACCATTAGCATGTTACTAATGGTTTTTTTATTTTATTTAGAAAAGAAAATTATACTTTCAGAAAGAAAGAAATGTGTTTCAGAAAGTTTAAATAGATGTTTTTTTAAAATTAATTAAATTTACTAACCTACTACTTAACCCATGAAGAAGATGATAAAAGAAAATAAATTAGAAATTATACTAACATTACTTTATTTCTGTATAGTAGTGTTATTTATTCTAGCTACATTATAGTTTTTTACTATATGTTCTTCTTCTTTTGTTTATTTTTGGGTCAAAATTTTTCCAAAGTTTCTGAATAGCAATATTTTCTTCTAATTCTGGTGTTCTTATGCATAATTCAATGCCTTTTGATTTACATGTAATATAGCATTCTTCAAAAATAAGAGCTGTAACTCCTTTACTTTGGTATTCTGGAGTTACTCCAATTAAATAAAAAACAACTTCTTTAGAATTGTTTCTGGCTTTTAATAGATGATAAAACCCAAATGGAAATAGTTTGCCTTTTGCTTTTTGTAAAGCTTGTGCATAACCAGGCATCATAATGGCAAAAGCTACCATGTTATCATCTTTATCCATAACAAACTTAATGTATTCAGGATTAATGAAACTTATGTATTTCTTTTTAAAATACTCTTTTTGTATACTATTTATAGGTACAAATGATTGTAAAACAGAGTATGTATCATTAAATAAGTCAAACATTTTATCAACATAAGGCATTACATCTTTAGTTTTTGTGAAACTCAAAGATTTTAATCCATAACGTTGTTTAATTAAAACACTTGCTTTTTGAAAAGTATCGGGGTTTATATTTGAAAACGGAAATTGACTTTCTATATATTCTTTTTCTTTGGTTAAACCCAATTTTTCAAAATGTTCAACATAATAAGGCATGCTGTACCAAGTAATCATATTGCCTAATTGGTCAAAACCTTCTGTAAGTACACCAACCTTATCTAAATTTGAAAATCCTATTGGGCCTTCAACCATTTCAAGTTGGTGTTTTTTACCTAATT
>JBEDTP010000150.1:0-3792 GCA_040119075.1 Flavobacterium sp. | reverse complement strand
AATAAGTTCCACTTGGCGCTTCTTCTGGTCCAACAGATTTTGCAACTTTTCCATCCCAATCTGGAAGAGAATTATCACCAGTCCATATATGCCTTCCCCAACGGTTGTAAATTTCGATTTTAAAGTTTACAAAAATATCACGCAAGCCTTCAATGAAAAAGCCATCATTTAATCCGTCATTATTTGCAGAAACTGCATTAAAAACTTCGGGCGGACAATTTCTTGTTCTAAGATTAAATGAAGTTATACTATAGCAAAATTCATTTTCAATTCTAACAAAAATCTCTTTAGGTGTTGTTAAAGTTTCAAAATTAGTTGTGTTGAAGATTTCATTACTATTTAAAACGGCATCGTTATAACTTTCATGAAAAGTAACACTATGTGAAGGATCGTTTTTTACCAATTCATCATAATTTGAAAAATCAAATATTCCTCTAGTTAAGCCTAAGTTACATGATAATAAATCTTCTAAGAAGTTGAAAGTTGGAGAAACTTTTAAATCAATTGCTGCTTCAAAAGTATTATTTGTCTCAACAAGCTCTGTAACTATTCCCGTACCTGTTCCATTATCGTCAACAACAGAGGTAAGAGTAAAGTTTGATGAAACTCCTATAGGTATATTTAATATTACAGAACCATTTTCGCTTCCTCCAATAGGAATATCATTTTGAGTATAAAATGTTCCTAAAACAGTATTTTGTATATAAAAAGTTATAGGTGTACTTGCAGGTAAGAATTCTGTACTATTAACATTGTATACTGTATAATCAACTTCAATTATACCTGTATTACATTCTGTAGAATAATTATCTAATACTATAGTTGCGTCTGGTAATTGGCTGTTTAATTTTGTAACAATAGCATTAATCATTACATAATCTTGGTTTGACGTTAAAGAGATATCAGCTGTAGTGTCTCCTACATTTATATTATTTTGAATATTATAAATATCCAAATCCATATTGTATAAAGTATTAGAGCCTGTTACACTATTTGTGCTGTTAAATGCATTATTACTTGGATTTAACGGAGGATTACTCAATACATTTCCATTTATAGTTAAAGATTCATTATTTGCAATTCCTACATCACCTTCCCAAGCAAGAAAACCAATTTTTGCATCAAAATTATCTATAACATTTAAGCTGCTTAATGAAATATCAATTCTACTTGGAACAGCTTGCATTCCATCGTAAATATTTAGTTGATTTAATGGTAGCGCATTGTTTTGATAAACAATAATGATTGCCCAACCACCAAAATTAGTTCTGTTTTGGAAATACTGAGGAATTTCTGCTGTTAAATCTAAGTCGGAAAGTGTGTAAGTACCATTTCCTGTAGCTTGAACTTGAGCAGTAACATCTTTGAAAGCACTAAAATGAGGCCAACCAGAACTCGTTTGAATGATTGAAAAAGTTCTATCAGGCGTTATATCAACTCCATTCAATTGCACATTAAAATCGCCAGTTCCACAACCCGCCCAATATAAATAAGCTCGTTCAATTACATCACTTGGACCTAGCGTTAAATTTGCAGATGAGCTTGTAAGAATTGTTGGTGTTGCCATGAATGAATTTTCATTTGTATTTAAAGTATTACCAACAAATGTAAAATCATATCTTCCATTAATTTGTGTATATAAAGAAATATCCTGCGAAAAAAGAAAAGCAGGAATTAGTAGAAAAGAGAATAAAAGAGAAAGTGTAATTTTTTTTACCATAAAAAAAATAAATATTTCAGCACCAATATAATAATTTTTATTAGAAAATGGTAAAAACTACTGCTGAAGAATTAAAAAATTAGTAATTTTCCGAAAATTAATTTCCATTGGGCAACTTCAGAGTTCAACGATATCAGTCAAGTGAATATAAAAATTGGAATACATTTGTTGCAAATGCTAAGAATGCAACATTTTTATTTCATCGCGATTTTATGGAATATCATAAAGATAGATTTGATGATTACTCATTACTTATTTTTGATGCAAAAGATAGATTAGTTGCGATTTTACCGGCTCATAAAATTGAAAGCGCTTTATATTCGCATCAAGGTTTGACATATGGCGGATTAATTTTAAATCAAAAAATAATTTTATCAGAAGTAATTTTGATTACCAAAAGCATCTTAGAGTATTTACAAAAAAGCGATATTTCAAAACTTGAATTAAAGATTATTCCATCAATTTATAATAATTTTCCTTCTGATGAAATGGAATATATTTGTTTCCTTTTAGATGCAAAATTAAATAGGAGAGATGCTTTAGCCGTTTTAGATATTTCCAATCAAATTGAAATTTCTAGAGTTCGTAAACGAGGAATCGAAAAAGGAAAGTCAAATGGTTTATTAGTTAAAGAAGAAAATGATTTTACCTCATTTTGGAACGATTTATTGATTCCAAATTTAAAAGAACGATACAATGCAAATCCAGTTCATTCATTGGCTGAAATTACTTACTTAAAATCTAAATTTCCAAATCATATCAAACAGTACAATGTTTATCAGAACGATAAAATAGTTGGTGGAGTTACAGTTTTTGAAACTAATAATGTAATTCATCCGCAATATATTTCTGGTAATAAGACTTTTAATAATGAACTTGGAGGATTAGACTTTTTATACCATTATTTAATTTCAAACGTTTATAAAAATGAAAAATACTTTGATTTTGGAATTTCAAATGAAAACCAAGGTAAACAAGTAAATGAAAGTTTGCATTATTGGAAAGAAAGTTTTGGAGCACGAACAATTGTTCAAAATTTCTATAGTATTGAAACCAACAACCATTCACTTTTAGACACTGTTTTAATATGATAAAATTCCTAGATTTAAAGAAAACAAATCAACCTTTTGAGAGTGCTTTCAAACAAAAAATGGAGCAGTTTTTAGAAGGCGGTTGGTATATTTTAGGAGAGGAAGTAAAACTATTTGAAGAAAATTTTGCTAAGTATTGCAATGCAAAATATTGTATTGGTGTTGGAAATGGTTTAGATGCATTGGTTTTGATTTTGAAAGCTTATATTCAGTTAGGGAAATTAGAGAAGGGTGATGAAGTAATTGTTCCTTCAAATACATATATTGCGACTATTTTAGCAGTTCTTGAAGCTGATTTAGTTCCAGTTTTGGTTGAACCAAGATTAGAAACATATAATATCAATCCGGATTTAATTGAAGCTGAAATTTCGGATAAAACCAAAGCTATTTTGCCAGTTCACTTATATGGTCAATTGGCTGAAATGGATGCAATTAATGCAATTGCTGAAAAACATAGTTTATTAGTAATTGAAGATGTTGCTCAAGCGCATGGAGCATTTTTAAATCAAAAGTCAAAAGTCGAAAGTCAAAAGGGATTATGGATTAGTGAAAAGTCTTCAGATGTTAATTGCCAATTACCAATTACCCAAAAGCCAACACCCGAAAACCCAAAAGCATACAGTTTTTACCCAGGAAAAAATTTAGGTGCTCTTGGAGATGCTGGTGCAATTACTACAAATAATGATGAATTGGCAGAAGTTTTATTTTCGTTACGAAATTATGGTTCGAAAGTTAAATATGAAAACGAATTTTTAGGAGTTAATTCTCGATTAGACGAACTTCAAGCAGCTTTTTTAAATTTAAAATTACAAAAACTTGATGACGAAAATCAAGTTCGTAGAGTAATAGCAAAACGCTATTTGACCGAAATCAAAAACGACAAAATAACTCTTCCTTTTTGGGATTATTCAGAGAATCACGTTTTTCATTTGTTTGTCATTCGTACAAAAAATAGAAATCAGTTAAAAGAATATTTATTCT
>JBEDTP010000149.1:0-3806 GCA_040119075.1 Flavobacterium sp. | reverse complement strand
TTATTACAAACAAAACGTCAGCTCTATGTTGTTAATATTTTATTGATTGTTCTTCCTCTTTTTCTCCTAATTAGATATTTTTTTAATCCAGAAATGTTTTTTGAATACAGCTTGTTAGAAACCTATCTAACAACCATACCAATAATTATATATGCTACAATGCATCTGTATAATAACCTTGGAGAAAAAACGGAATTTTATTATATTAATATAGGTTTGCTATTTTACTTATTTGGAAGTACATTTATTTTTTTACTTTATGAATTACTTATGATGTTTGAAAAATATAGTGCTTTTACAAGTAATCTTTTATCATTAAATAGAATATTACAATACATTAAATTTGGCTTTTTCTTTTACCAATGGAAATTAATTTATTTTAATAAAAATGAAAACAATTAGCTTAGATAATAGCGAATTAATAAATGCCGTATTTTTTATACTACTGGCATTTATTTCTATGTTTTTAATTTTAATAGTTTTTTTTTATTATTCTAGAAAAAAAATCATAAAACAAAAACTAGATAAAAAAGATTTAGAAATTGAATTTCAAAAAGAAATGCTTCATGCTGTAGTTTTTACCCAAGAAGAAGAGCGTAAAAGAATTGCTCAAGACTTACATGATGATATTAGCTCAAAATTAAATGTAGTTTCGTTAAATAGTCATTTATTGAGAACACCAAACTTATCAGAATCAGAATTAATTAAAATCACGGATAATATTGTTGAATTAACCCAAAAGGCATTAGAAAATTCAAGAAGAATTGCACATGATTTATTACCACCAGTTTTAGAAAAATTTGGATTACACTCAGGAATTGAAGAGTTAGTTGCAGATTATAATACTACTAAAGTGGTTCATGTTACTTATCATAATGAATCAAGTTTTGAAAGTTTATCGTTTGATAATCAATTACATGTTTTTAGAATTTTGCAAGAATTACTGAATAATGCGGTTCGTCATGGGTTAGCAAAGAATATTTCAATTGAAGTAAAAGATGAAAATGATGTAAAAAAGCTTACTTTTACTGATGATGGTGTAGGTTTTGATGTAGATAATGAGAGAGTGAGAAAAGGGATTGGTATTAAAAACATAGAAAGCAGAGTCGACTATTTAAATGCATCTATTGATATATCTTCTTCAATAAATATTGGTACTACGGTAATAATTAAATTTTAAGCATGTCAGAAATTATTAAAATTGTTTTAGCTGATGATGAAGAACTTTTTAGAAAAGGGTTACTGTTTTTATTACAACGAGAAACAAATATTCAGGTTCAATATGAAGCTTCTAATGGACAAGAATTAGTTGATTATCTTAATGTTTGTAATGAATATCCAGACATTATTCTAATGGATTTAAAGATGCCGTTTTTAAATGGAGTTGAAGCAACTAAATTAATACATAAAGAATTTCCTAATATTAATATAATTGCGTTAACAAGTTATAATACAGAATCTTTTATTGCAAATATGATTAATGTTGGCGCATCTTCTTATTTAGTAAAGAGTTCAAGTCCACAGGAAATGCTAAATACAATAAAAGAAGTTGCTCACAAAGGGTTTTATTATAACGAAACTGTTATGAAAGTTATTCATAAGGATATTCTCTCTTCAAATAAAAATGCAAAGAGCACTTTAGATGATGACTTTTTAACAGCAAGAGAAAAAGAAGTTTTAGAATTAATTTGCAAACAATTTAGTACACCAGAAATTGCTGATAAATTATTTTTGAGCCCAAGAACAGTTGAAGGCCATAGAAATAGTTTGCTATTGAAAACTCAATCAAAAAATATGGCAGGACTAGTCGTATATGCTATTCAAAATAAAATAATAGCATTAGAAGATGGTTTTTTGTAAAATTATTGAGTTTTAAACAGTTCAATAACAAGAAAAAGATACATTATTACTGTTATAATTAACAAACAAACCCCTATTTTCTTATATACTTTCATCTCTTTAGTATTAGATAAATTATCATTCATTTTTTTATTTTTTATAGTTAATCAAAAATATATATATGTTTTGGTTTTTTTTAGAGTACTATTTCTGTATTCTAAAACAGGTATTTATACGGGGGTATGTTAAACTCTTTTGAATATTCTTCTTAAAAGACTTATCTTCGATATAATAATTAGAAAATGAAAGCGATACTTTATACAATATTTTTAACTATTTTTTTTCAAGCATCATGTTTTGCTTCTTTTGTTTTGCTTCCTATGGAGGCTGAAGGACAACAAAATCACTTAAAAGCATATGGTATTACCTATTGGGCTCTAGAAAAACAATACAAAGTAAGTTGGTTGTTGAATTATAGAGGAGGTTCTTTTCTTTTGCCTGATACTGATGAAGTTAGGAAAGAGTGCCAAATTAGAGGAGTTACTTTTGAAGTGTTTTCAGATAGTAAAATGAATACAATTTTAGAAGAAATAAGTAGTCCTTCTCAAAATATGGAAACTGTTGTTTTAGAAAAAGCACCTAAAATTGCAGTTTATACACCGAAAGGGAAACAGCCTTGGGATGATGCCGTTACAATGGTTTTAACGTATGCAGAAATTCCCTATACCGAAATTTATGATGAAGAAGTTTTATCAGATCAATTAATTTTATACGATTGGTTGCATTTACATCACGAAGATTTTACAGGCCAATATGGAAAGTTCTTTGGTGCATACAGAAATGCACCATGGTATATTGAGCAAAAACGAGATGCTGAATTTTTGGCTAAGAAGCTTGGCTATGATAAAGTTTCTGAAGAAAAGCTTGCCGTTGCTTTAAAAATTAGAGATTATGTTATTGGAGGTGGATTTATGTTTGCCATGTGTTCTGCAACTGATAGTTTTGATATTGCTTTAACAGCTGAAGGAATTGATATTTGTGAGCCTATGTTTGATGGTGATAATAGTGATGCAAATTATCAGTCACTTATAGATTATAGAAGCTCATTTGCTTTTAAAGACTTTAATTTGGAAAGAAATCCGATGGTTTATGAGTTTTCAGATATTGACACAACAAACGATAGACAAAAAGGAATAATTAAAATGGAACAAGATTATTTCTCATTGATGGATTTTTCTGCCAAATGGGACCCAATTCCTACCATGTTATGTCAAAATCATACACAATTAGTAAAAGGATTTATGGGGCAAACTACAGCATTTTCATCCGATAAAATAAAATCGAATGTTTTATTATTAGGTGAAAATAAAATAAATGGTGAAGCACGTTACATACATGGAACAAAAGGAAAAGGAATGTTTACTTTTTATGGTGGGCACGATCCAGAAGATTACCAACATAGAGTAGGAGATGCACCTACAGTTTTAGATTTACATCCTAATTCGCCAGGGTACCGATTAATATTAAATAACGTCTTATTTCCTGCAGCTAGGAAAAAGAAATTAAAAACATAGGACTAATAGATGAATCTTAACATCATTTTAAACGAAGTATACACAGAGGTTTTGTCCATGAATCTTGAGGGGAAGGTTTCCAATTCAATACCAGAATTATCAAAAATAGACCCAACTAAATTTGGTATATACCTAGTAACTTTAGATGGACAAAATTATGGAGTAGGCGATAGTAATGAACGATTTTCAATTCAAAGTGTTTCTAAACCATTAACATTAGCAATGGCGTTTTCTAAACTTGGAGAAAAAGTTTGGGAAAGAGTAGATGTTGAGCCATCTGGAGATCCCTTTAACTCATTAGTTCAATTAGAATATGAAAAAGGAATTCCTAGAAATCCATTTATTAATGCTGGCGCAATTGTTATTGCAGATATGATTGTTTCGCTATATAAA
>JBEDTP010000148.1:0-3810 GCA_040119075.1 Flavobacterium sp. | reverse complement strand
AGATTATCAAATTATAAAAAATGCATTTGATTTTTCAAACTTAAACGCTCGACAAATAATGATTCCTAGAAATCAAATAATAGCAATTGATATTAATAAATTCACTCAAGAAGATATTGATCAAATTATTGAAAGTGGATATTCTAGGATACCTTGTTATGAGAATTCTATTGATAATGTAATAGGTCTAATTTATATTAAAGATTTACTTCGAATCTTTAAGGAAAAAAAAGAAATTGATTTAGTAAGCCTTATTAGACCTGTAATTTTAATTTCTGAATATAAAAAAATAGGTAACTTATTAAAAGAATTTCAGCAAAAGCATATTCATTTAGCTGTTATTATAAATGAATTTGGAGAGTCAATAGGAATTGTTACAATGGAAGATATTATAGAGGAATTAGTTGGTGAAATTCAAGATGAGTTTGATGAAGATGTAATGATAGTGGAGCAAATAGAAGAGCAAGTATTTAAAGTTATAGCTACTGCAACATTAAGCGATATAAATGAGTTTTTGCCAGTGCCAATTGAGAATGAATTAAAATTTGAAACTTTAGCAGGGGTTCTTATCCAAGCATTTGGAAAAATTCCAAGTAAGAACGATAAAATTATTATTAAAAACTATGAAGTAACTATTTTAAAAAGAATTAATAATAAAATTAGCCTAGTTCAATTGAAGCTTATAGAATAAAAAATCCCGCAATTGCGGGATTTTTTATTCTATAAATTATTTCTTTTTTCTCATTTTCATGTTCAAAAATTCTACAGCAAGTGAGAATGCAATAGCAAAGTACAAATAGCCTTTTGGTACAGCTCCTACATGTTGTCCAGCTAATTGTGAATTTGATAAATGCATACTTTCAGTTATTAACATAAATCCAATTAAAATCAAGAAAGCCAATCCTAATATTTGAATTGAAGGATTTGCATTTACAAACTTTCCAACAGGAACAGCAAATAACATCATTACTCCAACAGAAATTACAACCGCAGTTACCATGATTATAAATGCTCCTTCAACTCCATTTGTCATTCCAACCGCTGTTAAAATACTGTCTACAGAAAATATAAGGTCAATCATTAAAATTTGAACCAAAACGTTTCCAAAAGAAGCCGCAACACTTTTTGTTTTCATTTCGCTTTCTTCTTCATTTGGATGATCTACTTTTTCATGAATTTCTTTGGTACTCTTATAAATTAGAAATAATCCACCCACTAAAAGAATTATAGCTTGTCCGGTAAAGTCGGCACTAAAAAAGCCCCAATCAATTGAGAAAAAAGGTTCTTTCATTGCAATTAGCAGTGTAATACCAAATAGTAATGCAATACGCATAAACATTGCTAAGAATAAACCTATTTGTGTCGCTTTTTTTCTTTTTTCTTCAGGAAGTTTGCCTGTCACAATTGATATAAATATGATGTTGTCAATTCCTAAAACGATTTCTAAAAAAGTTAGCGTTAAAAGCGCAATCCAAGCATTTGGGTCTAAGAATATTTCCATTTATTTAAGAAAGTTATGAATTAGATGTTATGAGTTTTCTATTTTACAATTATCAAAGCTTTGTTACAGTTCCTTTTTGTTTATTAGTATCACCAACATAATTATACTCAAAAACATATGTATTTTCATTTGTAGTGAGTATTTTCATTGAAACTGATTTTTTTTCAGCCATGTTTTTAGGGTTGCTGTTTTTCATGATGTATTCACAATCGTTAATCCATCTTATGTTAAATGTATCTATAACTCCATTATAGATTTCAATCTGAATAGAATCATTACGTTCAAAAGTGGAAGTATGTTTAACTCCATCAATTGTAATCTCCGATTCAAACTTTCCATTTTTAAAATCACTGCAATTTCGTTCTTGTTCATAGCAAGAAATCATTAGGAAAAAGACAATTGGTAATAGGTAAAGGATAAAAGGCTTTTTATTAAATTTCATTTTGTGTTTTTTGCAATTGAAATTGAGCTTATTATTGTAATTTTTTCAGTTCATCATCAGTAAAATGCTTGTTGGTTTTCTCTTTGGAGAATTTATCTCCATTGTACTCGTTAGATTTGTTTTTTGGAATAGATAAACTCGTCCATTCAGTTTTTTTAATCATTTTTGCGTAAAAAACAATTTGACCAATATGATAAGGATAATGAGCAAGTTGTCTGTTTATAGCATCTAAAGCAGTTTGCCCTTCGTTTCTAATGTAAATTATTTGCGAAAGTTGTTCTGGTTTTAATGCGTCAATAGCATTGAAAAAACAAGTCCAACCTTTATTCCAATTATTCAAAAGCTCTTCTTTGGTTACGATAGGATTTTCAAACTCAGCATCGCGAGTACGCCATTCTTTTTCACCATCAGAAGTTAAAAAATCTGTCCAACGAGACAACATATTTCCCACCATATGATTCATGATAGTAGCAATTGAATTTGTGTCTTCATTTACTGAAATAAACAATTGATCAGCATCAAGTTGCTCAATAGCTTTTTCGGCAACTGTTTTATAATACAACATTTGCTTTTTTACACTTGTTAAATAAATATTACTTGTCTCCATCGAATAAACTTTTCATAATTAAATTAATTCCTCTAAACATGCAAAAAATAGCTGTTGCACAAAGTAAAATACCTAATCCTAAAATAAAAGGATATAAAGGATTCTCTTTGTTTTTAAACGAACTGTTAATTACAACTGGTCCCAAAAACAACAGAGGTAATGCTCCAGATAAAAATTGAACTCCTTTCAGTAATATTTTTTTATTTGTTGGCATTAAAAAGAGACATTAAATCCAATTCCGTTTTGATTAGTGATAAAGTTTACATTAAAGTTATAACCTAATGTTTTTTCTTTTGGTTCTAATCCATTGTTATACATTTCAATACTTTCTGTTCTCATTTTATTTTTTCCTGACATTACAGGAATTGAGACAGCAACAAGACCAATACCCGTATAAGTTAAAACAGAAGGATAAGTTTCGTTTGAAACAGCACCTTTAACTGCGTCAGCAACACATAATGCAATACCACTTCCTATTAAAACACCACCCCAAGTTTCTTTTTTCTTTGCTTTGTTAAATAAATTTAAAGCAGCAGGATTTGCGGCTAAAACGGTTTTGATTTCATGTTTGTAAACGTGAATTCCATCTACATAATATCTTTTGTTTTCAGTTGAAATCTCTTGTGAAAAAAGTAAACTTGTAAATAATAATCCAAAAGTTAAAATTAATGCTTTCATAGGTTATAGATTTATTGTTTTTATGTTTTATAATTTAATATTGCGTTTCTAACGCTTCCGTATTTTTTTAATAATATTCCACCTATTTCATAGGTAACCGGAATTTCTTCCATAATCATTTTAATTCCTCTATCAACTAATTTGTCGTTGCTTAATTGCATGTCGACCATTTTGTTGCCTTTTACTTTACCCAATTGAATCATAGTTGCAGTTGAGAGCATATTTAGAACTAGTTTTTGCGCTGTTCCAGCTTTCATACGGCTACTTCCTGTTACAAATTCTGGCCCCACGACAACTTCAATAGGAAATTTAGAAACTTTAGTTAACGGACTTCCTTCGTTACACGTAATACAACCCGTAATAATATTATTTTCGTTGCATTTTTCTAAACCACCAATTACATAAGGAGTTGTTCCTGAAGCTGCAATTCCTACAACTACATCTTTATCTGTAATCAAACAGGCTTCCAAATCTAACCAAGCTTGTTTTGTGTCATCTTCTGCATTTTCAACCGCTCTACGAATCGCTGCATCCCCACCAGCAATTAAGCCAATTACAGTATCAAATGGAACGCCAAATGTA
>JBEDTP010000147.1:0-3811 GCA_040119075.1 Flavobacterium sp. | reverse complement strand
TTGAGGAAAAATTTAAAAAAGGATTTTTCAAGTTTCAGGTCTTTAAAAGTAGCATTATTAGGTGATACACCTACTCAGTTATTAGTGCAAGCTATTCGTGGAGAGGGTTATGATGCAGAGTTAGATATACAAATTTGGGAGGCGGATTATAATCAAATTGAAATGCAAGTATTTAATTCTGATTCGGAAATGTTTGCATTTAATCCAGATGTCATTGTACTTTTTTTGTCGTCTCATAAATTATTGAATAAGTATAATATCCTTAAAGTAGAACAACAGTCAGATTTAGCAACAAGTGAAATTGAAAAAATCGAATCTTATATAACTACCATTACTGAAAATTCAACGGCAAAAATAATTTGTTATAACTATAATGAGATTGATGATTCCGTTTTTGGAAGTTATGCTTCTAAATCGGAAATATCTTTTTTATATCAAATTAGAAAATTGAATTTTGAACTGATGTGTATTGCAAATCAATATAACAACTTTTTTTTGTGTGATTTAGCTACAATTCAAAATCAAGTTGGGAAATCTAATTTTTTTCACACTTCTGTATATATTAGTACTGAAATGGTATTGAGTTTAAATGTATTGCCTTTAGTAGCAAAGAGGACTGTTGATGTCTTGAAAGTATTAAATGGTAATTTAAAAAAATGCGTGATTCTCGATTTAGACAATACGGTTTGGGGTGGTGTTATTGGAGATGATGGAATAGAGAATATACAAATAGGAAGTTTAGGAATTGGTAAAGCATTTACTGAGTTTCAAAACTGGGTTAAAAAATTAAAAAGTAGAGGTATAATTATTGCAGTGTGTAGCAAAAACACAGAATCTATTGCAAAAGAACCTTTTGAAAAACATCCTGATATGGTTTTACGCCTGGATGATATTTCTGTTTTTATTGCCAATTGGGAAAATAAAGCGGATAATATTAGAGAAATTCAAAGCATTTTGAATATAGGATTTGATTCTATGGTATTTCTCGACGACAATCCCTTTGAGCGTAATTTAGTACGAGAAAATATTATAGGAATTACAGTTCCAGAATTACCAGAAGATCCTGCAGAATATTTAGAATATCTATACACTTTAAATTTGTTTGAAACTAATTCCTTTTCGGAAGAAGATAAAGAACGTACTAAATTATATCAAATAGAAGCTAAGCGTGTAGTAACCAAACAAAAATTTACAAACGAAGATGATTTTTTGAAAAGTCTAGATATGGTTTCAATAGTGTCTTCTTTTACCAAATTTAATATTCCAAGGGTTGCGCAACTATCACAACGCTCCAATCAATTTAATTTAAGAACCATCCGTTATACCGAATCGGATGTCGAAAATCTTGTAAAATCCAACGATTATATTACTTTTGCCTTCACTCTTAAAGATAAATTTGGAGATAATGGGTTAATAGCAGTTGTTGTATTAAAAAAGAATTGTGAAACGGATTTGTTTATTGAATCTTGGTTTATGAGTTGTAGAGTTTTAAAGCGTGGAATGGAAAATTTTATCTTAAATACTCTAGTATCATATTCAAAAACAAATGGTTTTAAGCGTATTATTGGTGAATATATTCCAACTCAAAAAAATGAAATTGTCAAAGATCATTATCAAAATTTAGGTTTTTTGCAAGAAAACAGTTTATGGACATTAGCATCAGAAACATATAAAGATAGAGCTAATTACATCACAATGATGTTATAAGATTAATTTATGAAAACAGTTTTACAAGTTATTTTAGATAAAATTAAAGTCAAGAATTCAAAGCATTATGAAAAATTAGTGGCTCATCTGGATGGATATGGCGATTCGTATGAAACTTTAGCAAATTCTTTTTTCAATAAATACAATCAATACCTTGAAAACAATCAAAAAACCATTGATTTTGGTATTGATTGCTATCTTAAAATGATTGATGATATGTTAGAACAGCGATTCAAATTCATTAGAGAAGGTAAATATGCTAATAGTTCATTTGATGATGTTGAAAAAAGAATCTATGGAAATTCAGAAATCATGACTTATCACATGCATGGTTTAGTTTTAGCTCAATTTCTTTGGTTTGATCAATATGAGCGAATATTATTTTTTATTCAAAATATAGGTAAGTTTGCTAAAAATGGAAAAAAATATTTAGAGATTGGTGGTGGGCATGGTTTGTATATGAATGAAGCTGTAAATTTATTAATTGATATCGAAAAATTTGACCTAGTTGATATTAGCGAAAGTTCATTAGAATTAGCGAAAGGGATTATTGATAGTAAAAAAGTCAATTATTTTCTAAAAAATATTTTTGATTTTAGAGAAGATGAAACATATGATTTTATTACCATGGGAGAGGTTTTAGAGCATGTGGAAGAACCTCTAAGTTTATTGAATAAAATTAACCAGTTATTAAATGTAGATGGAGTTTGTTATATTACAACTCCAATAAACGCCCCAATGATTGATCATATATATTTGTTTCATAATGAAAATGAAATTAGAGAAATGTTAAATGAAGCTGGTTTTACCATAATTGAAGAAAGAATAGTAATTTCTGAAAAAATAACAGAGAAACAAGCAGCTAAATTCAAAGTCCCAGTAATGTATGCAGCTTTTATAAAGAAACAATAAATATGGAAAGAAACAAAATATTAAAGGATATTAATACAATTTTTATTGATGTTTTAGATAACGAAGATATAGTTTTAACTGAAGAAACTAAAGCTTCTGATGTGGATGGTTGGGATTCTTTAACACATATTCAATTAGTGGTTGATTTTGAAAATCATTTCGGTATTCGATTTACTACTATGGAAATTCAAGGTTGGAAAAATGTAGGAGATATTGTAGATTCTATTAGCTCTAAATGATAGATAAATACCTCATACGGTTTGCATTATTAGAAGATGTTGATGCTATAATGTCTTTTATCAATGAGAATTGGAAAAAAGACCACATATTGGCTACAAACAAGTCTTTTTTCCTTTATGAATACCAATGTGAAGAACGTATAAATTTTGCATTAGCTATTGATGTTACAAATAATAAAATTGTAGGGATATGCGGTTTTATAAAAAACACTAAAGCTTATGTAAATAGTTCTATATGGGGCTCTGTTTGGAAAGTAGTTAAAACAGATGACCCTATGTTAGGAATAAAAATTCTAGAATTCGTAAATACAAAATCAGGATGTAAAGTGTTTTCCTCTTGTGGAATTGCACCTACGACGATTCCTATTTATAAGTTTCTACGTTTTCAGATAGGGGAATTAAATCACTATTATAGATTGAATGATAAAGAAACATATAAAGTTGCAAAAATTGTTTCTAAGGATATTCCAAAAATTATAGTGAATAATGAAATTTCATTTAAGGAATTTGATTTTTTTTCCGATTTACAAGCGTATTTTGATATAGCTTCTTTTTCCGATTCATTACCTTATAAAGATTCTTGGTATATAGAAAAGCGTTATTTTAACCATCCTATTTATCAATATAAAGTTGTTGGAATTGTTAATAGTTTAAGGCAAATTAATTCTATATTAATTACAAGAGAGATTGAATGTAATGGAGTAAAAATTCTAAGAATTGTAGATTTTATTGGAGATTACAATCAATTATCAGAAATAGATAATGCAATTCAGGATTTAATGAATAAAAATAATTATGAATATGTTGATATTTATGTTGGCGGATTCAAATTAGATTCTATTGAAAAATCAGGATTCAAATTAAAAACCCAAGACGATTTGAATTGTATTCCGAATTATTTTGAACCTTTTATTCAAGAAAATATAAAAATACATTATTTTACCACATCTGAA
>JBEDTP010000146.1:0-3851 GCA_040119075.1 Flavobacterium sp. | reverse complement strand
ATAGATCTTAAAACATCTTTAGTAGTTTTTAAAGTATTAACTCTTAAAATCACCTCTGCTTGTTGGTTTTGAGCTGCTAATTCTTTTGCCCAAGTTTCTTCGCCAAGTTCTTTAATACCTAATTCATCCATCCAGTCCGGAATAGATTCTTTAAACTTACGAACCCTTGACAATTCGTCAAAACGACCTTTTATTTTTCGTTCTGGAGTATTTTCAAAGTATTTCCAATCGGGTAGTTTAATCCCTCTTAAAACAGCCCATACAGCAAATATTCTCCAAATGTTATCTCTATCATATGGTTCTTTCACTTCTGCAATTTCAGCATATAATCTTCTCCATCTAACAATTTCATAAATTGTTTCTGCAACAAATTTTCTATCGTTGCTTCCCCAACGCTTGTCTTTTTTTAAAGCTCTTGATACTACTTTATCTGCATATTCACCATCATTAAAAATGGCCAATAATGAATCAATAACTGTAAAAACTAAATTTCTATGTAATCTCATTTTTTCTTTTAATCAGCCTGCAAAGATACAAATTAAAATAAAAAGTCCCGCATTTAGCAGGACTTTATATTAGTTGTTTCTTCCACTTCTTCCAGAACTACTTCCTCTTGAATTATCAGAGTTTCTTGTGTTTGAAGACCCTGAAGATCGTGTAGCTGTTCTTGTGTTACTCGATCTTGGAGAAGTTGCTTTAGGTTGAGAACTTCCTCTAGGGCTACTAATATTTCTAGGCTGAGATTGACTTCTTGGTGAAGATGTAGCTTTTGGGGAATTATTTCTCGGACTAGTTGTTTTTGGTTCTACATTTCCTCTTGGAGTAGTACTTCTTGGGGTATTAACTTCTCTAGGTGTACTTGTTCTCGGATTTGAAGTTGCTCTAGGAGAGTTATTTCCTCTTGGAGTAGAAGTACTAGTTGAAGTTGTTTCTCTAGGAGAGTTTCCTCTTGGTGTCGATGCATTATTTCCTCTTGGAGAACTATTTCTAGGTTCATTAGAAGCCATTTCATTTCTCGGTCTAACATTTCTTGTTGGTCTGTTATTATCTAGTTCATGTCTGTTTGAATATCCATGATTTCTGTGAGAAAAGGACCTATTTGGATGTCTTGTTTCATAAGCATAGCTTCTTCTTCCATAATACATCCCATATGCTCTATGACATCTTCTACTATTTACATAGTGATAAGTGTGTCCAAAATTTATATGCAAACTAATATGGTTTCTATATCTGAATATTGGAAAAGGGTTCCAGTAATAATAATAACTTGGGTAGTAGCCCCAATACCAAGATGAGCAATATGGACGGTAATTTCTTACCCAAAAAACATTATAAATAATTGGTCGAGTTACATATACGGGTTCATAAATATAATTTTCTCCATACATATATACATTACCAACAACTTGAACTTGAACATTATTTTTATTGTCTCTCTCAACTTCAATTGTAGCTACATCTTGATATGTGTCTTTTTCTAAAACAGATTGAATGATAATTAAGTGTGCATCTCCTTCAACAGATTCTATAACACGCAAGTAATCTACATAATTATCATTATTTAAATCTAAATTTGACAATTGAGCTTTTGGATCGTTTATTCTATTTTCAAAATCTTCTAAATCTTTTGCCTCTCCAAAAACAGATGCAATTGCTCTTAAATCTAAATTATCACTTATATCAGAACTATTTGCTCTTACAGTGGTTTTATCTTGTGCATGATTACTTATTGGTAACATGAATATAAATAAAAGACTAAATATTAATTTCGTTTTCATAATGTTATTTTTTTAGTTAAACATTTATTCAATTTTAAATAACCAATTACTGTGCCAACTTTAATTTTAAGATAGCTTAAAAATCATAATAATATTGTATTTTAGCAGTAAATATAGATGTTTATGAGGGTTAAATATATTTTCGGATTTTGTTTGATTTCTTTACTTTCTTGTTCAAAAAAGAATGATTTTCAATCGTATTTTCAAAAAATTAATATCAAAGTATTACATGAAGAATCATTAAGTAGCAGAGCTATTTTAATTGATAATAATAATCTTTGGTATTCTGGAAATAATGGCAAATACGGAGCAATAAATTTGAGTGATGGAACAAAAGTTAATGGATTTGTACTAAAAGATTCTATTAAGCCAGAATTTAGAAGTATTGCACATACAAAGGATGACGTTTTTATTTTGAGTGTTGCAAATCCTGCTTTAATGTTTAAAATAAATAAGAAAAATAAGGATGTTAAGTTGGTTTACGAAGAAATCCATGAAAAAGTATTTTATGATAGTATGCAATTTTTAGATGATAAATTTGGAATTGCTATGGGAGATCCAATTGAAAATTGTTTCAATATTATTATAACAAATGATGGGGGAGAAAATTGGAATAAAATTCCTTGCGAAAAACTTCCAATACTAGCAGAAGGAGAGGCTGCTTTTGCAGCAAGTAATACTAATTTAATATTAAGAGAGAATTCTATTTTTATTGTCTCTGGAGGCGTAAAATCCAGAGTTTTTGTTAGTAAAGACAAAGGTAATTCATGGAATGTTTATAATACTCCAATTATTCAGGGAGGAGCAATGACAGGTGTTTTTACAGCTGATTTTTATAACGATAAAATTGGAGTTATTGCTGGTGGCGATTATAAAAATCAAAATGATAATTCAGTAAATAAGGCTATTACACTTGACGGTGGAAAGACATGGAAACTAATTGCTAAAAATGAAGGTTTTGGTTATGCTTCATGCATACAGTTTGTTCCAGGAAAAAAAGGAAATGAAATGGTTTGTGTGGGTGGAACAGGATTACATTATTCCTATGATAGAGGAAAAACATGGACTAAGTTACTTGATGACATAGATTTACTGACTATTAGATTTGTAAATCAAAAATCAGCTATTGCAACAGGTAAAAATAGAATTATAAGATTGGATTTTGAATAAACTCATTAAAAAATAAAAAGAGAGGCATTAATAATGCCTCTCTTTTTATTTTTTTCCTCTAAATTGTTTCATTAATTTTCGATTAAACTCGTCTTCTGCTTTTTTTAATTTTATTATTTTCTTAGCAGAAATAACTGTTTTAAGCTCCTTTATATAGGCTTTTTTAGAAGCATGGAGTTCATCTTCAATGGTCTCAATTTGATCAATTAATGCGGTTGCCTCTTTGTCTGATAATTTTTCTAAACCACCATTCTCAAACTTATTAATTATTGAACGCATTTTCTTATGACGCAGTTCAAACTGCTTTTCTTCATTTGCATTATAAATAGGCCAAAACTTTTGAGCCTCATCTGTCGTTAAATCTAATTGTTCTGTAATAAAAGCAACCTTAAGTGCCTTAATTTTCTCTCTTTTTTCTTTAAAGTCCTGTCCAAAACTAATGGTAGTAAATAAAAACAGTGCTGATAGAATTATAATTTTTTTCATTTTTTATTCGTTTAAATAATAGTCTAAATTTTGTGTGTTTAATAAATATGCTTCAACATCATCAGCAGAATTATCTGCAAGTGAACTTTCTAATTCCTTAATGTCGTTTTCATCTAGATTTTCAATAATATCAAAATTTGTAAAATTAGATTGATATGATAAATAGTTTTCAATATTTGAACTATCTAATGTGTTTGTTGTTTTAATAGAATTGAAATAAGACGGAATAGCAATTGCTAACAATAAAACAGCTGCTATGCTTGAAATCCAAATTTGTTTACGGTGAAATAAAGAAACAACTTTAGTTTCTTGAGGCGGAATTTTTTCTAAAATTCTTGCTTCAAATTTTTCAAAATAATCCTCAGGAGCTTTAAATCCTGGTTTTATTTTAGTTGTATTTAAATCAATATTCTTCAT
>JBEDTP010000144.1:0-16731 GCA_040119075.1 Flavobacterium sp. | reverse complement strand
ATTATTTCCGATTTTCCAAATAGAATATGAACACAGATTTTGATATAATTATAGTTGGTGGCGGTGCAGCCGGATTTTTTACAGCTATTAATATTGCTGAAAAAAACAAGCATTTAAAAGTTGCCATTTTAGAACGCGGAAAAGAAGTGTTGTCGAAAGTTCGAATTTCTGGTGGCGGAAGATGTAATGTTACGCACGCATGTTTTGTGCCAAATGATTTAGTAAAGTTTTATCCACGTGGTGAAAAAGAATTGCGCGGACCTTTTCATCAGTTTTGTTCTGGAGATACGATTGAATGGTTTGAAAATCACGGTGTTCCTTTAAAAATTGAAGAAGACGGAAGAATGTTTCCCGAATCTAATTCTTCACAAACGATTATCGATTGTTTTACAGATAATGTGCATAAACTTGGAATTCAGGTTTTAACCAATCAAAGTGTTCAGTCGTTGTTTCAAACGGAAGAATTCTGGAAAGTAGAAACCAATAAAGAAACTTTCGCTTGTAAAAAATTAATTATTTCAGCCGGAAGTAACCCTAAAGTTTGGGAAATGCTTTCCGAACTTGGTCATACAATTATTCCTCCCGTTCCATCTTTATTTACATTCAACATTAAAGATCCTCGAATTAAAGATTTAATGGGCTTGTCGTCTTTTGCTTCGGTAAAAGTGAAAGGTTCAAAATTAAGCGCAAGCGGACCTTTGTTAATTACGCATTGGGGAATGAGCGGACCTGGAATTCTACGACTTTCTGCATGGGGAGCAAGAGAATTAGCCGATAAAAATTACCAATTTGCACTTTTGGTCAATTGGTTAAACGATATTGATTTGGAAGAAGCTGTTGATGTTTTGAAAAACCTGAAAGAAGAACATACTAAAAAGACAATCATTAAAAAATCGCCTTTCGAATTCCCAAATCGTTTGTGGGAAAGTTTAGTTTTGGCTTCAGGAATTTCTGAAGAAACAAAATGGGCTGATTTATCTAAAAAACAGCTTACTCAATTAGCAGAACAACTTACAAATGGCGTTTTTCAGGTAAACGGAAAAAGTACTTTTAAAGAAGAATTTGTTACTGCTGGCGGAGTTGATTTAAAAGAAATTAACTTTAAAACAATGGAAAGCAAATTATTACCAAATCTTTACTTGGCAGGTGAAGTTTTAAATATTGATGCCATAACCGGCGGATTTAATTTTCAAAACGCCTGGACAGGAGGTTTTATTATTTCAGAAGCTATTTAAAACGTCAGTTCGAGTGTTTTTTGTGCAGTAAAACGGAACAAAAAATGTATCGAGAACCGTTTTAATAAATTTTTCTTGTTCTCGATATAATTTTCTTCTAAAATCATTCGAACTGACGAAAAATCTTCATTAAAAACTTAATTATAAATCAGTATTACCAATTCAACACTAAAATACTAACGGTTAAAAGCGTTGCAAAGCTTACCCAAACCATATAGGGAATTAATAACATTGCTGCTTTTTTGTCAATTTTTTTGAAAATTAAATAGGTTTCGAAAATGACTAAAAGTAAAATAACAATTTCAATAGAAGCTAATAAAACATTACAAAGTCCGAAAAATAAATACGACCATAAAGCGTTTAAAACCAGTTGGACAATAAAAAACAACAACCCTTTTTTAACTAATTCTTTTTGCTCTGTAATTTTATCCCAAATTAAACCGGCAGAAACTCCCATCATGATAAAAAGTAACGTCCAAACAGGAGCAAAAACCCAATTTGGCGGATTAAAAACAGGTTTTTCTAAGGTTGGATACCAAGTCGCAATTGAAGATTGAGTCACTAAACTAGATAGGTAGCCAACAGCCAAACAGATAATTACGAAATACACTATTTTTAAATACTTGTTCATGAAATGCTAATTTTGATGCAAATTAACGATTATTCCCATAAACAAATTAATCTAAAATGGTATTTTTGTTCAAAATAAACGAATATGTTAACTGAAAAGGATTTTATTGCGACCAATTTTTCTTCAATTGAAAATGCCAATTTTAAATGGAGTGCGCCAAGTAATATTGCATTGGTAAAATACTGGGGTAAAAAAGAAAATCACTCGAGCCAAAATGGCGAACAGGCGAAGCAAATTCCTGCAAATCCGTCTATTAGTTTTACGTTGAATAATTGTAAAACGATTACTTCTTTATCTGTAACTAAAAAAATAGATAATTCAGAAATATCATTCGATTTATTTTTTGAAGGAAAGCCTAAAGAAGATTTTAAACCTAAAATTCTAAAATTTTTTCAACGAATAGAACAATATTGCCCTTATATAAAAGATTATCATTTTGTTATTGATACTGAAAACACATTTCCACACAGTTCAGGAATAGCTTCTTCTGCTTCTGGAATGGCAGCAATAGCGATGAATATTATGAGTTTGGAAAAGGCAATTAATCCAAAAATGACTAACGATTATTTTTATCAAAAAGCTTCATTTTTAGCAAGGCTAGGTTCGGGAAGCGCATGTAGAAGCATAAAAGGAGAAGTTGTTATTTGGGGTGAACATAAAGAAACTGAAAATTCGTCCAATTTATTTGGAGCTCCGTTTGAAAGTTTACACGCTAATTTTAAAAATTATCAAGACACCATTTTATTGGTAGATAAAGGTGAGAAACAAGTTTCAAGTACAGTAGGTCACGATTTAATGAACGGACATTCGTTTGCTGAACAAAGATTTGAACAAGCGCATACTAATTTGTCAAAAGTGAAGACGATTTTGTCTTCTGGAAATATTGAGGAGTTTATTAAAATTGTAGAGAGTGAAGCGTTGACTTTACATGCAATGATGATGGCTTCAATGCCTTATTTTATTCTAATGAAACCAAATACTTTGGAAATTATTAATAAGATTTGGACTTTTAGAAACGCAACTCAAACTCCAGTTTGTTTTACATTAGATGCTGGTGCAAATGTGCATGTTTTGTATCCGGAAAACGTAAAAGATAAAGTTTTGCAATTTATTAACAATGAATTAGTTGGCTATTGCCAAAACGAGCAGTACATTTGTGATCAAATTGGAAATGGAAGTCAATTGATAATGAATAATTAACAATTGATAATGGAGAAGAAAAACATCATTAAAGACAAAACTTTTGAGTTTGCTAAAGAAATTGTATATCTTTATAAAGACTTAGCAGATAAAAAAGAATTTGTTTTGTCAAAACAATTGTTGCGCTCGGGCACTTCAATAGGTGCAAATGTTCGTGAAGCTGAACATGCGCAAAGTAAAGCCGACTTTATTCATAAGCTTTCAATTGCTCTTAAAGAAGCAAATGAAACAGAATATTGGATTGATTTACTATTTGAAACAGGTTTTATGACAGAGGAATGTTTTCAAAAATTAAATTTAAAACAGTTGAAATATTAAAGTTACTTATAAGTATAATTAATACTTCAAAAAACAAATAATTATTAATTGTCAATTATTAATTATCAATTAAAAGATATGAAAGGACCATTATTTTATTCTAAAATCTTACTTTTTGGTGAATACGGAATTATAGAAGATTCGAAAGGATTATCTATTCCTTATAATTTTTACAAAGGAACTCTAAAAGTTTCTGAAAATCCTTCAAAAGAAGCAATTAAATCTAACGAAAGTTTAGCACGATTTGCATCTTACTTAAGTCAAATGCAAAAAGATATGCCAGAATTGGTTGCTTTTGATTTGGTTTCATTGAAAAATGATGTTGCTAACGGAATGTATTTCGATTCTAGTATTCCTCAAGGATATGGTGTGGGAAGTAGCGGTGCTTTAGTAGCTGCTATCTATGATAAATACGCAACTGATAAAATTACGGTTTTAGAAAACTTGACAAGAGAGAAATTATTGAAATTGAAATTGATTTTTTCTAATATGGAATCTTTTTTCCACGGTAAAAGTTCTGGTTTAGATCCTTTAAACAGTTATTTAAGTTTACCAATTTTAATTAATTCTAAAGATAATATTGAGCCAGCTGGAATTCCTTCTCAGAGCATAGATGGAAAAGGAGCTGTTTTCTTAATAGACTCAGGAATTGTAGGAGAAACTGCACCAATGGTTACTCTTTTTATGGAAAGTTTGAAAGACAATGGTTTTCGTAAAATGTTAAAATCTCAATTTATAAAATATACTGATGATTGTGTGGAAAACTTTCTGCACGGTGATGTTAAATCACTTTTTGCAAACACAAAAAAATTATCTAAAGTTGTTTTAAGTCATTTTAAACCAATGATTCCAGAACAGTTTCATCAAGTTTGGCAAAAAGGCATTGATACAAACGATTATTACCTTAAACTTTGTGGTTCAGGTGGCGGGGGGTATATTTTAGGTTTTACTCAAGATATCGACAAAGCAAAGGAATCTTTAAAAGACTTTAAATTAGAAGTAGTTTATCAATTCTAAATTTAAATGCTGTCTAGAAAATCTAAATTACTTTTAACTAAAATCTTCAGTCTTTTTTCTGTAGTTAGAGGTTATAATGTTTGGGTGGTAGCACTTGCACAATATTTATCAGCAATATTTATTTTAGCTACTAATAAACGCGCTTTAGATGTTTTATTGGATGTCAAACTATTTTTAATAGTAATGGCTTCATCATTAACCATTGCTTCGGGTTATATTATTAATAACTTTTACGATAGTAAAAAGGATTTAATTAACCGCCCAAGGAAAGCAATGTTGGATAGGTTAATAAGTCAAAGTACTAAACTAAAGGTTTATTTTTCAATCAATTTATTTGTTGTTTTTTTAGCGAGTTTTATTTCATGGAGAGCTGTTTTGTTTTTTTCAGCTTATATTTTCATTATTTGGTATTATTCACATAAACTAAAAAAATTTCCATTTATAGGAAATCTTGTTGCTGCTCTTTTAGCCGTTTTGCCATTTTTCGGTGTATTAATGTATTATAAGAATTTCTATAGTGTCATTTTTGCTCATGCAACATTTCTGTATTTGCTTATTTTAATTAGAGAATTTGTAAAAGATTTAGAAAACATAGAAGGCGATTTAGTTGCTAATTATAAAACTATTCCTGTGCTTTTTGGAGAAGAGGCTGCAAAATATACCATTACATTTTTAACACTTTTATCGGTTGTGCCAGTTTATTTTCTAATTGATGTTTTCGATGTGGGTTACATGGATATTTATTTTTACATAAGCTATTTAGTGCTGGTTTTATTCTTGTTGAAATTATGGAAATCTAAAACTAAACAAGAATTTGTGAGACTTCATTTTCTTATTAAATTAGTCATTGTTGCGGGAGTTTTTTGTATTGTTTTGATTGAACCAGAAGTTTTGTTGCACGGAAAAAAATTGATATCCACATATTAGTTATATCTTTGCAAAAAATATAGTAAGAAATGACTCGTCATCAAGGAGATAACAGTAAGAAAAAAGGAACCTCAGCAAGACAAGGTGGAACTAAAAAACCAAGCACTTCAAGAGGAAATGCGCCGTTAAGAAAAACGGCATCAAAATTTGCGTCTAAGCCAGGAGAGCAAAAATCACCAAAGGCACCTAAGAACCCAGATGAAATAAGATTAAATAAATATATTGCTAATTCGGGAATGTGTAGCCGTAGAGATGCAGATATTTACATCCAAAGTGGAAACGTTAAAGTAAATGGAGTAGTAGTTACTGAAATGGGCTATAAAGTGAAACTAAACGATGTGGTTCAGTTTGATGGATCAACCATTTCGCCTGAAAAGAAAGAATATATTTTATTAAATAAACCTAAGAATTTTTCAACAGTAAATGATGAAAATAGAGGTGATTCAAATGTATTGGAATTAGTAAAAGGAGCTACGAAAGCTAATTTACAGCCTGTTGGAAGGATGGATAAAACCACAACAGGTCTATTGTTGTTTACTAATGATACCGATATTATAACTAAATTCACTGCTCCAAATCAGAGATCATCTAAATTGTACCAAGTAACTTTAGATAAAAATCTTAAGTACGATGATTTGGATAAAATCTCAAAGGGTTTGACTATTGATGAGTTTAGAGTTTATGTTGAAGAAATAACTTATATTGAAGACCAACCTAAAAGTGAGATTGGTATCAAAATGAAAACAGCTAATGTAAAAATTGTTCGTAAAATATTCGAACATTTAAAATACAATGTAATAAAGTTAGATAGAGTTACTTTCGCGGGATTAACAAAGAAAAATTTACCAAGAGGAAACTGGAGATTTCTAACAGAACAAGAAATTATCAATTTAAAGAATAGTTAAAAAAAAAGACCGAGTTTTTACTCGGTCTTTTTTTATCTTATTAATGAAAAGTGTGCTCTAAATATTTTTTCTTGGCCTTCATAAATGTAATTGACATTGAACCAATAATCTGTTGAAGGAAGTTTTTTGCCATTATATGTTCCGTCCCAGCCAATTCCATTTGGGGAAATTTGTTTGATTAACTTTCCATACCTATCGAAAATTGAAATTATAGACTCAGGATGGTCAATTGCTAAATCAAATATGTTCCAAGTTTCATTTGAGCCATCTCCATTTGGAGTGAAGTATTTAGGATATTTGATTACTGTTGCGGTTAAAATGAAATCACCACAATAACCAAAAATGTCTCTAACAGTTATTACATGTTCACCAGAACTAACATTATAAAATTGGTTACTTGTTTGAAAAGCTCCGTTGTCTAACTGATAAATATAATTTCCAAATCCATTGTCGATATTTACAGTAATCACGGCTACATTTTCAAAGGGTTCGCTTATACTCACCGATGCGATAGCAGAACTTGATTGTTCAACTAAAACGGTTGTAGGGTTGTAATTACAATCTGGAGGATTTTCTGCTAAAACTTTTATTGTAACTACATTGTATGTTCCTGCAGTAGTTGCAAGATAAGTTGGGCCAGTCCCCATTAGATTTCCATTTAAATACCATTCTACAGTAAAATCAGCTGGACTTAATCCAGAATTTAATAATAATGGTGATATGGTAATGCTTGGGTCATTTGCATCTACACAAATAATACCTCCAGGGATAATTAAATCAAGTAAAGGATAAATTGTAACTTGAAAATGTTCTTCATCGTTACAATTTATGTTTTCTATTGAAGTTGCATAAACATAAATGTCATAAGTTCCCGGTGTATTGAATGTGTAACTTGAAGGATTTATTATTCCAATCCCTCCAGTTTGTGTGTAATAATTTACATTGAAATTTCCAATAGGCAATGTTGGTAATGTGTATGTACCACAGCGAACAATATCTGTATAATTTGGAAGAACAGGTGTTTCAGAAACTGTAACTACAAAACTATCTTCTGCGTTGCAAATAATTCTGTCTCCATTTGTAGCATAAACATAGATTGTAGTTTGTGTATTTGGAGTGTTAAAAATAGTGCCATTTGGAACAGGATTTACTCCATTAGGATCATAGAAATAGCCAATTGAATAATTAAAAGGAGTTGGCGCTTGATGTGTTAATACTGGCAAAGTAAAGTTTTCAAATTCGCATGCAAACATATCTTGGTAATCAGGTAGGTTAATACCGCTGTAAGTTATTGTAAATGGTCTGTCAATTTCACAAGTTGTTGCGTTATCAATATTATAAATATAAAAAGTATGTGTATAATCAAATGTGTCAGATGGTTGTACAACAACCCCGCTTCCGTTTGGCCCGCCTATTTCTGTATAGATAGTTCCGTTTGTAGGTGTTGATATAGAGTAAGGGTTACATTCGGTTCTGTCCAGTACTCCATCAATAGGAGGGAAAGCATTTAAGTTAATTGTAAAATTACTTTCATTAGTGCAATTATTTCCGTCTGGACCATTAAAAATATAATAAGTTCCTGGTGATAAATTTACACCTGATAAATCAATTATGTCTCCAGCATTAAGCTGTACTTGACCCAAAACAGATGGTCCTCCAGATAATGTGTAATATGTACCGTTAGTTAAAGTGGGTAAAATAAATTCACCACAACGTACTCCACTTGCAATTGTGTCAACTAAAGGAAGTGGATTTATTGTAATGTTATAATTCAAATTATCTGTACAATTTGGTAATACCGAAGTTGTTGTATAATAATAAACTATTTGTGATGTTGTAATTGGAATAGATGGGTCAATTGAATTTCCTTGTCCACTTGGTTGGTCAAAATATCCTCCAAATGTTATTGCTGGTAAAGTATAACTTCCACAGCCAGAAACAGAAGTAAAAAGCGTGGTGTCAACAATATTTACTTCAAAACTATTTTCTATACTACAGTTTGGATTTGAATTAAAAACAAAAATGGTTTGAGTTGTTGTAATAACATCTCCAGCAAAAAGTTGAGTACCACTTCCGCCACTTCCAGTGTAATAAAAACCATTTGCTAAAGCTGGTAAAGTGTAAGAGTTACAGTGTGTCTCGTCTACAGGATCGTCAACTAAAGGGATCGGATGAATGTTAATATCAAATTGTTCGTCACGACAAGGAACTCCATTTACATCTGCATAAAAATATACGGTTTGTATAATTGTGGCTTGAGTATTATTGGTAAAAACAGTTCCAATAGGGATTAGTGTTCCTGTTCCGTTTGGTCCGCCAAAATCAGTATAAAAAGCTCCAATTCCGTATGGTGGATCTGGAATAATAAACTCTCCACAATTATCAAGTGTTGGTGTATATTCATCAACAAAATATAATTGAAAACTACTTTCGTTTGTACAGCCATTTGCATCTGGACCTATGAAAATATAATAGGTTCCTCCAAGGTCAATTAAATCGCCTGCATTATATTGCACTTGTCCAGGTGTAGTCGGTCCTCCAGGAAGTAAGTAATAAGTTCCATTTGTAATTGCGGGTAATGTAAATGATGTACATTCTTGTACATCAGGAATTGTATCAACTACAGGAATTGGGTGCACTGTTATATCTATACTTGTTACGTCAAAACAAGAAGGATTAGTTGAGTCTTCAATTCTTACCCAATATATAATACTGTTTATGCCTGTTGGTATTGTTACATTTGAACCAATTGGATTAGTAGATGATTGAGCTTCTGCTTGTGAGTTAAAATAAGTTATTGTATAGGTGCCGGCTTGTCCATTTATTACTTCAACATCGTGTATACTTAAATCATAATTTAAATTATCTTCACATGTAGAACCCGTGATATTTGTTCCAGCAACTACTGAAGTAGTTACAATTAAATCAAAATCGTAAACGGCATCACAATAATTTCCTGTTGTAGTGTTTAAAATTTTAATGAAAATGGTTTGTCCGCCCGAACTAGTATAGTTGTTTGGAGTAGGTATAGGAGAATTACTTGCAATGTCTGCTAAAGACTCAAAATACTCTATATCATAAATAGCATTGTTAATTCCAAGAAGATTTTCATCATTGGTTGTTAAATCATAAGAATAAGAAGCGCTTCCGGTATCACAAGTTAATAAGTCGATAGGGTTGTTTACAAAAAGATCATTAAAAATAATTGTGTCAGTAATAAAACAGGTTCCTTTTGTTATTTCAACCGTATATGTTCCTGGTTGAGTAACATTATATGTTGAATTTGTTGCTCCAGCAATAGGCCCGCCATTTATAAACCATTGGTATGTATAGGTGTTATCTAAGTTTGTGTCTAATGTATAGCTGTCCCCAGCACATATGATTTGATCAGCTCCTAAATCAAGTGTGGTTTCAAAACTTCCTGCGGCTAAAAATACAGCAGAATCAAAACCTGAATCATTATAATCTCCAATAACTAACCTTATACGATATGAGGTGTTCGGAATTACTGCTGAAGAAGCATTCATTACAATAGTATGTCCTCTCATATTTAAAGTAGATGCAGGAGGGTTAGTTACATTGTAAACACCAAAAAAACTCGGATTTGCTGATGAACATGAAGGGTTGTTTGCGCTATTTCTAATATCTTTTACTGTAACAGGTGTTGATGTACCCGGTATTACTGCAAGATTTGTTGAAACACTTGTGCTTAAATTTATTAATTCAAAGGCAAAAACATCACTAAAACCACATTGATATTGTCCATATTCATTCGACGCAAATAGGAAGTTAAAGCTAAAATTATTTGATAATGGTATAAAATCAAACTCTAAAAAAGCAACATCTGTAATGCCAGCGCTTTGACCACTGTTGTTGCTAATGGTTTGTAAGTAAGCATCGCCATTAGTGTTTATTTGCGTACTTAGATTTGTATTGTTGTAAAGACCTTGTGTTAAAACGGCTTGCCCATTTCTAATTATAATTCCTTCTGAGATAGGAAAAGTAGATCCATTTTGATTAAAATATGCTACAGATTGTGTTGAAGAAACATTTATATTGCTTACTTCAGTACAAGAATTACCAAGTAATAAAGTAACTAAGTCAGTAGGTGTGTATCCTGAATCATCAACTGTAATAGTCTGTGAGAATATGGTTGATGATAATAATAATATTAAATAATAAATCTTTTTCATAGCAGTTTATTTTCGGCAGGATTTGGTTTTAACTAAAATTATAAAATTTTCTTAAATAAGAAATAATTATAAATCAAAAAAGTTTAAAAATTATGATATTTTTAAACTTTTTAATTATTTGTTAAATATAATTTAGTCATTTAGTTTTAAAACAGCCATAAATGCTTCTTGGGGTATCTCTACATTTCCAACTTGTCTCATTCTTTTCTTACCTTTTTTCTGTTTTTCTAAAAGTTTACGTTTACGAGAAATATCTCCACCATAACATTTTGCGGTTACATCTTTACGCAAAGCTTTAATTGTTTCTCGGGCAATGATTTTTGCTCCAATTGCAGCCTGAATAGGAATGTCAAATTGTTGTCTTGGGATTAATTCTTTTAACTTTTCACACATTTTTTTACCAATGTAATATGCATTACTTTCATGGATTAATGCAGAAAGTGCATCTACTGATTGTGCATTTAATAAAACATCAAGTTTTACTAGTTTTGATTCGCGCATTCCAATAGGAGAATAGTCAAAAGAAGCATATCCTTTAGAAACGGTTTTTAATCGATCATAAAAATCAAATACAATTTCAGCTAGTGGCATGTCAAAATTTAATTCCACACGTTCAGTAGTTAAATACGTTTGATTAGTAATTACTCCGCGTTTTTCTATACATAAACTCATAACGTTCCCTACGAAATCAGCTTTGGTAATAATAGTAGCTTTAATGTATGGCTCTTCAACTCTGTCTAGTTTTGAAGGTTCTGGTAAATCTGAAGGGTTGTTTACAATTAAAATAGTTTCAGGCTCTTTTTTAGTGTAAGCGTGGTATGAAACGTTAGGAACTGTAGTAATTACAGTCATGTCAAACTCGCGTTCTAAACGCTCTTGAATAATTTCCATGTGAAGCATTCCTAAGAATCCACAACGGAAACCAAAACCTAAAGCAGCCGAACTCTCAGCTGTAAATACTAATGAAGCATCGTTTAACTGTAACTTTTCCATTGAAGCACGTAAATCTTCAAAGTCTTCGGTATCAACAGGATAAATTCCTGCAAATACCATTGGTTTTACATCTTCAAAACCAGTAATCATATTAGTGGTTGGTGTTTTGGCATCTGTTACTGTGTCACCAACTTTCACTTCTTTCGCTTCTTTAATACCAGAAATTAAATAACCAACATCACCAGTCGAAATCTTGTCTTTAGGAACTTGATTCAACTTTAATGTTCCAACTTCATCAGCAAAATATTCATTTCCAGTTGCCATGAATTTAATCTTCTGGCCTTTTTTAATTTCACCGTTTTTCACACGAAAAATTACTTCAATTCCTCTAAAAGGATTGTAGTGCGAATCAAAAATTAAGGCTTGTAATGGTTCTTCAACATTTCCTTTTGGAGCAGGAACTTTTTCAATTATAGCTTCCAAAATTTTATCAACTCCAAAACCTGTTTTACCAGATGCATGGATAATATCTTCTAGTTTACAACCTAATAGGTCAATAATATCATCAGATACTTCTTCAGGGTTTGCACTTGGTAAATCAACTTTATTTAAAACCGGAATAATTTCTAAGTCGTTTTCTAATGCTAAATATAAATTTGAAATCGTTTGCGCTTGAATACTTTGAGCTGCATCTACAATCAATAAAGCGCCTTCACAAGCCGCAATGGAACGAGAAACCTCATATGAGAAATCTACGTGTCCTGGAGTGTCAATTAAATTTAAAATATAATCTTCTCCATTGTGCTTATAATTCATTTGTATAGCATGACTCTTAATGGTAATACCACGTTCACGCTCTAAATCCATATTGTCTAGCAACTGCGCTTTTTCTTCACGAGCAGTTACGGTTTGTGTAGCGCCTAATAATCTGTCAGCCAACGTACTTTTACCATGGTCAATATGAGCTATAATACAAAAATTTCTAATATTCTTCATTCTTCATTTATTTGGGCGTTACCTCCACTTCATTACGGTCAGGCTTTTCGCTGTATCTTTTGTTTCATTTCTTTACACAAAAGGATGTCGCTTCAATCCTTAACGCTTTTTAATATGGTAACATATAATCTGCAAATATAATTCAAAGTTTTGGATTCTTATAGTAAGATATTGGTTTCTTGAGGGTAGAATATGTAGAAATCAACATTCAAAAAATCAACATTCAAAAATCTTATTGTATTTTTGCAAAAAAAATACAGTTAATGCCAAAAATTGGAAACATAGAATTACCTGATTTCCCTTTGCTTTTAGCGCCAATGGAAGACGTGAGTGATCCGCCATTTCGTAGACTTTGTAAAATGCACGGAGCAGATTTAATGTATTCTGAATTTATTTCTTCAGAAGGTTTAATTCGCGATGCTATGAAGAGTAAAAAGAAATTGGATATTTTTGATTACGAACGACCTGTTGGAATTCAAATTTTTGGAGGTGATGAAGAGGCAATGGAAATGTCTGCTAAAATTGTTGAAACAGTTCAGCCTGATTTGGTTGATATTAATTTTGGTTGCCCAGTAAAAAAAGTAGTGTGCAAAGGAGCAGGAGCAGGCGTTTTAAAAGATGTTGATTTAATGGTGCGCTTAACAAAAGCAGTTATTAAAGGGACAAGTCTTCCTGTTACTGTAAAAACACGTTTAGGTTGGGATGAGAATTCTATTAATATTGATGAGGTTGCAGAACGTTTACAAGACATAGGTGTGCAAGCATTGACTGTTCATGCAAGAACAAGGGCACAAATGTATAAAGGCCATTCAGACTGGTCTCATATAGCTCGCGTTAAAAATAATCCAAGAATTACCATGCCTATTTTTGGTAATGGAGATATTGATTCGCCAGAAAAAGCATTAGAATATAAAAATAAGTTTGGTTTGGATGGAATGATGATTGGCCGTGCTGCAATAGGATATCCTTGGATATTTAACGAAATAAAACACTATTTTAATACGGGAGAAATTTTAGCGCCGCCTTCAATGGCAGATAGAATAGAAGCTGCAAAGAATCATTTAATTTGGTCGGTTGAATGGAAAAATGAGCGTGTAGGTATTGTTGAAATGCGAAGACATTATACCAACTATTTCAAAGGGATTCATGGTTTTAAAGAATACAAACAAAGATTAGTAACAACCGATGATTTAGAAGGTTTGTTCAAAATTTTTGATGAAATAACAGATGTGTATTCCAATTATGAGTTTAACATAAAATAAAAAAACCCAGCTTTTGCTGGGTTTTTTGTGGTAATCAAAATCTTTATTAGTCTTCGATAACTACTACTTGAGCAGCAACGATACCTTTTCTTCCTTCTTCTTCTTCGAACTGTACTTTGTCTCCTTCATTTAAAGAATCTACTCTTAATCCTGTAGCGTGTACGAAAATATCTTTACCTGTTTCATCATTAGTAATGAATCCGAAACCTTTTTCTTCATTGAAGAATTTAACTGTGCCTGTTTGCATTTTGTAATATAAAATAATTAATAATGCGTCAAAGATATACTTATTTTCCAAAAACACATAACTGAAATGTAAATTTCTTTTTAAAATTATTGATTTTCAATGTTTTCGTCTTCTTTTTGAGGAGATTTAAACATATAATCTTTAGCGTTTTTTGTTCTATATCTGTGATAAATAAATACTGGCATTAAGACTAAAGCCATAATCATAATCCCTATTCCTACCCATTTGTCACCTTCTTCATTTCCTTGGTTTTTATAAAAATAGCCATAAGAAACAAAACAGATAACAGCAAGTACAAGTAACCTGATTAAATATTTCATTGTTAATTTTTTAAATTCAATTGAATGTGTAATTCTTCCAATTGGTTATTGTCAATTTTAGATGGTGCATCAATCATAACATCTCTTCCTGAATTATTCTTAGGAAAGGCAATGAAATCGCGAATCGTTTCTTGTCCGCCTAAAATAGAAACCAATCTGTCTAAACCAAACGCTAAACCACCGTGTGGAGGCGCACCATATTCGAAGGCATTTAATAAAAAGCCAAACTGTGCTAACGCTTCTTCTTTGCTAAATCCTAATAAATCAAACATTCTTGATTGTAACTCTCTATCGTGAATACGAATAGAACCTCCGCCAATTTCATTTCCGTTTAAAACCATATCATATGCATTTGCTCTAACTTTTCCTGGTTCAGTTTCAATCAGTTTAATGTCTTCTGGTTTTGGAGAAGTAAAAGGATGATGCATTGCATGGTAACGGGCGCTATCTTCATCCCATTCTAATAATGGGAAATCTACAACCCATAAAGGAGCAAATTCATCTGATTTGCGTAATCCTAATCGTGTTGCTAATTCCATACGAAGTGCAGAAAGTTGCGCACGTGTTTTGTCAGTGTTTCCAGAAAGGACTAAAATTAAATCGCCTGCTTTTGCATTTGTAGCTTCAGCCCATTGTTGCAAATCTTCTTGGTCGTAAAACTTGTCTACCGATGATTTGAATGTTCCGTCTTCTTCACACTTTACATAAACCATTCCTAGAGCACCAACTTGTGGACGTTTTACCCAATCAATTAAAGCGTCAATTTCTTTTCTTGAATAGGAAGCACATCCTGGAACAGCAATTCCTACTACTAATTCAGCAGCATTAAAAACAGGAAATTCTTTATGTTGGGCAACAGCGTTTAACTCACCAAATTTCATGTCAAAACGAATATCTGGTTTATCGTTACCGTATGTTTTCATTGCGTAGTCGTAAGTAATTCTAGGAAACTTATCTACTTCTACACCTTTAATTTCTTTTAATAAATGGCGTGTTAAGTTTTCAAAAATATTTAAAATATCTTCTTGCTCTACGAACGCCATTTCACAGTCAATTTGTGTAAATTCAGGCTGTCTGTCGGCACGTAAATCTTCATCACGAAAACATTTCACAATTTGGAAATATTTATCCATTCCGCCTACCATCAATAGTTGCTTGAACGTTTGTGGAGATTGTGGAAGTGCATAAAACTGACCTTCATTCATTCTGCTTGGCACCACAAAGTCACGAGCGCCTTCTGGTGTAGATTTAATTAAGTAAGGCGTTTCAATTTCGCAAAAACCTTCGTCAGAAAGAAATTTACGAACTTCCATACTTACTTTATGACGGAAAATTAAATTGTTTTTTACCGGATTTCTACGAATATCTAAATAACGATATTTCATTCGAATATCTTCACCACCGTCTGTTTCATCTTCAATCGTAAACGGAGGAAGTATTGCCTCGTTTAAAATAGTAAGTTCAGAAACTAAAATTTCTATTTCGCCAGTTGGCATATTAGGGTTTTTAGATTCTCTTTCAATAACAGTTCCTTTAACCTGAATAACAAATTCTCTTCCTAATGATTTTGCCTTTTCAAAAACTGCTTTATTGGTTCTTTCTTCATCAAGAATTAATTGAGTAATACCATAACGGTCTCTCAAATCAATCCACATCATGAATCCTTTATCGCGTGATTTTTGAACCCAACCTGCAAGGGTTACTTCTGTATTAATGTGTGAAGCGTTTAATGCTCCACAAGAATGACTTCTATACATTGGAAAAAATATTTTTTATTTCATACTGTTTGACCTCAGGTCTCGGGTGCAAAAGTACTAACAAAATTTAATTTTAATAGTTTAAACCTAATATTATCCGTTAAAGATTAACTTTTTTTTAATTTTAATTTCAAAAAAATAAATAACTTTACGAAAAATACATTTATATCATGAAGAAAATAGTTTTATTATTATTGGTAATTGTTTTTTCATCATTTACATTTTTAGGAAAAGATGAAGTAAGTTTTACCGCAAAAATTGAAAATAGAAATAGCGATAGCCTTGTAATTAGAGGGGGAAATAATTTTTCTAAAACACTAATGCTAAATAAAAATGGCGAATTTAAAAGTACATTTAAAATAGAGGAAGGATTTTATCAGATGTTTGATGGAAAGGAATATGCTCAATTGTATTTAAAAAACGGTTTCGAATTAGTTTTAAACATGAATGCAGCTGAATTTGATGAGTCTATTGTTTTTAAAGGAAAAGGAGCAAAAGAGAATAACTTTTTGGTTAAATCTGCTTTAGATTCTCAATCATATGATTATGATACGTTATTGGGGTCTGAAGAGGAAGATTTTGAAAAGCTTCTAGCCGAAAGAAAAATGAAGGTAATGACTTCTTTAGAGGGAGCTAAGTTGGATGCTGGTTTTGTTTCAAAATATAAAGAAGATTTTGAGAAAGGAATGAAAGGTTTAACAGAGTACTATAAAAAAGGTCTTGAAGTAAGAAAGATGAATGGTGCTAAGTCTCCAACTTTTGATTATGAAAACTATAAAGGGGGAACAAC
>JBEDTP010000143.1:0-20253 GCA_040119075.1 Flavobacterium sp. | reverse complement strand
GTTTAAAAGGCAAATATGTTTATATTGATGTTTGGGCAACTTGGTGTGGACCATGTAGAGCAGAAATTCCTCATTTAAAGAAAACGGAAGAAGCATACCATGATAAAAATATTGAATTTGTTAGTATTTCAATAGATAGAGCTAAAGATCATGATAAGTGGAAAAAGTTTGTTGAGGATAAAGAACTTGGAGGTATTCAATTATTTGCAGATAATGATTGGAATTCACAATTTGTAAAAGACTACCAAATTAACGGTATTCCTAGGTTTATTTTAGTTGGACCAAACGGTGAAATTGTAAATGCAGATGCACCAAGACCATCTTCTCCAGAACTAGTTAAAACATTAGATTCTTTGTTGAAATAGCCGAGCTATTGATTATAAAACATATAATTTATTTAAAGCCAGCACATTGTGTTGGTTTTTTTCTAATGTTAAGTTTTTATCCAATGTTACTAAATTGTTAAGTAAATGTTTTTTTAATGTAAATTTTTATTTAAATTTGATAGAACAATTAAATTTATGATAAGATGAAAAAGATATTTATAGCAACATTATTAGTGTTTTCAGGTGTGTTTTATGCACAAGAAGTAAAACCTAAATTTGAGGTAGTTGATAAAATGGTAAAAGCAACATATTATCATGATAACGGTCAAGTAAAGCAAGAAGGTTTTTATTTAGACGGAAAACTTCATGGAAAATGGACTTCTTATACTGAAGCAGGAGCTAAGCAAACAATGGGAGAATATGAAAAAGGAGCTAAAGTTGGAAAATGGTTTTTTTGGAGCGGAGATTCATTAAGTGAAGTTGATTTTTCTAATAGTAAAATAGAGTCTGTTAAAAAATGGTCTCAAGAGACTTTAGTAAACAACTAATATAAAAGATATAAAATAAAAAAGCTCCTAAAATATTTTAGGAGCTTTTTTATGATTTGATTTTGATAATTATTCTTCAATAGGATTTAACTTTCTAGTTTTTAACCAAATTTTGAATACGTTAACTAAGTAGAATAATACGGGTACAACTACCAAAGTTAAGAACGTAGCAAAAATTAATCCGAAGATTACTGTCCATGCTAATGGTCCCCAGAAGATAACATTATCCCCGCCCATATAAACATGAGGATTACCTGTTGCAAACAAACTAAAGAAATCAATATTGAAACCAATTGCTAATGGAATTAGCCCTAATACCGTTGTAATTGCTGTTAACAATACGGGTCTTAAACGTGCTTTTCCACCAGTAACAATGGCGTTGAAAATATCTTCTTTACTTAGTTGTGCATCATTTGGAAGATTCAATTCTTCTTTTCTTCTATTGATTAATAAATCGGTATAATCAAGCAATACAACGCCATTATTTACTACAATTCCGGCAAGAGAAATGATTCCCATCATAGTCATCATAATAACAAACGGCCAACCTGTAATCATTAACCCTAAGAATACACCAATAAAACTCAAGAATACAGCAACCATAATAATGGCTGGCCTTGAAACTGAATTGAATTGGAATATTAAGATTAAGAATATTAAGAATAAACCTGTAAATAAAGCACCCATTAAGAATGCCATTTGTTTTCCTTCTTCTTCTAATTGTCCAGTATAATCAATTTCTATAGATTTAGGAGTTTTAAAATTCGCGTCCATTTCTGCTTTAATTTGCGCTACAGCCGCACCAGCATCTGTAAATCCAGGAGCTAATGCCGAATATAAAACAACAACTCTTTTCGTTTGCTTATGTTTAATGGCACTAAATGATGATGTGTTTTTTTGTGAAGCTACAGTAGAAACCGGAATTTCTTTAATTTGACCTGAAGCCATATCTCTAAAAGTGATGTTTTGATTAAAAATAGCACTTTTATTGTATCTGTTTTCTTCATTAAAACGAACATAGATGTCATAATCTTCACCGTCTTTTTTATAGATTCCTGCTTTTTCACCAAATATTGAACGACGCAATTGATTACCCACTTGTCCAGCAGAAACCCCCATTTCACCTGCTTTTTCTCTATCTACTACTACTTTCATAGCTGGTTTTCCTTTGTTGACATCGATTTTTAATTCGTCAACACCAGGAACATTTTTAGAAGCTAAAAAGTCTTTCATCTTTTCAGCAGTATTAATTAATTCTGCATAATCGTCTCCTTTAATCTCAATATTAATTGGATATCCTGCTGGCGGACCAACAGCGTCTTTTTCAACAGAAATAGAAACACCAGGATAAATATCTTTTAAAGATTCTTGTACTTTTTTACGCAAATCTTCTGAATTTAAACCATTTCTAAATTTATATTCTCTCATGGAAACGGTAATTTTCCCTTTATGAGGCATTTCAGCAGTAGAACCACCATCAGTTTGAGGATTTCCAGCACCTTCACCTACTTGAGCAACCGCACTTTCTACTAAATAATTTGTATTGTCTTCAGTATTCATAAACTCTTTTGAATTTAAAACTGCATAGACACGTTTTTCAATAGATTCAGTAATTTCATTTGTTTTTGCAATGTCTGTTCCTTGAGGATATTCAACATAAACAATAATTTGATTTGGTGTGTTGTCTGGGAAAAATTCCACTTTTGTTCTTCCGCTACCAACGCTCCAACCAAAATATAAACCTAATATTACAAAGAACATTAGCGCCATTCCACCTACAACTAAAAATGGTTTTTTTCCGGATAAGAAGAACTTTAATCCGCTTTCATACCAATCTTCCCATTTATTTAAAATTCTATTTTGAAAAGAAAGTGTCCAGCCTTTTATTACATATTTATATAACCAAAACATTAGCGCAGTAAAGATCATAACCGAACCTAATGCTCTCATAGTTCCCCCAAATATTAAGATGAAAAGACCTAAGCCGCCAAGAATAAATGTCAATTTAATTAAAGCCTTTTTAGATAATATTTTTTCATTGATATCCATAAACTGTGATACCATTACCGAGTTGAAAAAGATAGCTACAAATAATGACGACCCCAAAACAACAGATAAAGTTATTGGAAAGTATATCATGAATTGCCCCATCACCCCAGGCCACAAACCTAGTGGAACGAAAGCGGCTACTGTTGTTGCTGTTGAAATAATAATTGGTAATGCAATTTCTCCAATACCTTTTTTAGCAGCTTCAATTCTGCCCATTCCTTCGTCTTCCATTAATCGGTAAACGTTTTCAACAACAACAATTCCGTTATCTACAAGCATTCCAAGTCCCATAATTAATCCGAAAAGAATCATGGTGTTCATGGTATAGCCAAGTCCGTTTAATATCATAAAGGACATAAACATCGACATAGGAATTGCAAAACCAACAAAAAGAGCATTTCTAAATCCTAAGAAAAACATTAAGACACCAACAACTAGAATAATTCCAAAAATGATATTGTTTACTAAATCATCAACCTGATTTAAGGTTCTTGAAGATTGGTCATTTGCAATTGTAACTTTTAAGTCTTTTGGGAATATATTTTCTTGTGCTTTTTTAATCTCTTCTTTAATTTTTTCAGCAGCTTCAATCATGTTTTTACCAGCACGTTTTTTAACATCTAGCATTACTACATTTTTTCCAAATTCTCTTGCATAAGTTGTTTTATCAACATCTCTAAAAGTAACATCAGCAACATCTTTTAAATAAATTGCCCCACCCTGTGTTTTTACAACAAAGTTTTCTAATTCAGAAGGGTTTTCAATTTCTCCTAAAACCCTAATGGTTCTTCTTTGTCCGTTTGAAATTAAATTTCCTGCAGACATCGTAACATTTCCATTTCTAACCGCATTAATTACATCATCAAAGCTTACTCTTGAAGCCATCATTTTATAAATGTCGACTGCAATTTCTACCTCTTTTTCCTGTGCTCCACGAATATCAACTTGTTTGATTTCGTCTAATGCTTCAATTTTATCTTCTAAATATTCGCCAAATAATTTCAATTTATCCGTTGGATAATCCCCTTGAATATTTATGTTTAAGATAGGTACTTCTTCAGACATGTTAAGGTCAAAAACACTTGGTTCTACTTTAGCCCCATTAAATGTTGGCCAGTCTTCACCACTTGTTTTAGCGTCAATCTTATCTTTTACTTTTTGTTTCGCAGATTCAACTGAAATTTTCTCGTCAAACTCAACTGTAATAATTCCATAATCTTCTTGTGAAGTAGATAAAACTTTAACAACGTTACTTACGTTTCTAAGTTCCTCTTCTAATGGATCTACAATAAGACGTTCTATGTCTTCAGCTGTATTTCCAGGATAAACGGTACTTATGTATATTTTTGTTTCTTTAATTTCAGGAAAATCTTCTCTTGGCATTCCATAATATGCTGATAATCCTAAAAAGAAGAACATAATCATCGTAACATAAATAGTCATCTTATTTTCGATGGCCCAAGACGATAATTTAAATTCTTTATCTGTTTTGTTAGTACTCATAATTTAGTTCTATTATTTAATTATCGATACTTTTTGTCCGTCTTTTACACTACGAGCACCTTCATTAATGATTTGGTCTCCATCTTTAATTCCTTCGGTAATTTCTACTGAACCATTTTGAGATTGTCCTGTTTTAATAATTACTTTTTTAGCAACGGCATTTCCGTCCTTGTTAAGATTGTCAGCAATATAAAGATATTGCTCACCTTCAGCATTTTCTGAGATAATACTAATAGGTACAATAATTGCATTAGGGTTTGAATAATCTTTAATTTGAATTTTTGAAGTCAAATTAGGTTTTATTTTTCCATTCTTATTTGGAACAGCTACTTGAATACTAAAAGAACGATTCTCAGGATTGATGTAATTACTTACTTGAGAAACTTTAGTATTTAAAGACTCACCTAAAACCGGGAAATCTACTATAACATCTGAACCTTTTTTAACAGAACTGATGTTTTTTTCTGGAACTTCAGCTTCTAAATACATATTGTTTAAACTTACAATTCTTATTATTGGTGTTCCTGGACCAACAACACTCCCTTTTTCGGTAACGATATCATCAATTGTTCCTGTAAATGGAGCTCTAATGATTGTTTTTGCTAATTGTGATTTCATTTGCGCAACTGCTTTTAACTGTGCGTTATAGTTGGTTTTTGCTTGTAAAAATTGAATCTCCGAACCAATCTTTTGATTCCATAAATTTTGCTGTCTTTCAAAAGTTGTTTTTGCTAAAGCTGCTTGAGTCTCTAATTGAGCTAATTGAGCACTTAAACCACCATCGTCTATTTTACCTAAAGTTTGTCCTTTAGTTACGTTTTGCCCTTCAGTAACATAAACTTGTTGTAAAATTCCACCCATTTCAGCATTTAGGACAATATTTTCTTTGGTTTGAACACTTGCTTGTAATTCTAAATAGTGATTAAAAACAGTGTCTTTAGCTTTTATAACAGTAATTAATGCTAACTTATGATTGGCATCTTTTTTGCCAATAGCATCATCTATAAGTGCTAATTCTTTGTTTAAAGCATCTGCTTGTTGAACCAATTCACTTCTTTTTGTTCTTAATTGCTCTAAAGAACCATTTTCAATAACTGAAGCAGTTGAGTTTTTCTTGTCTCCTCCACATGATATGAAAAGAACAGATGTTAAAAGTATGATGTATATTTTTTTGTTCATGATGGTTGTATTTTTATTTTGGAATTATTTGTTGTTTGTGATTTTATCTAATGCTGTTTTTTTAGTAATAACATCAATCATTGATTGAAGATAGTTTTGTTGTGAGCTGTAAAGTTGTCTTTGTGCTTCGGTAAATTCGAAACTTGTAGAAAGACCTTCTCTAAACTTAATTTGTTGTTTGTTTTCTATTCTTTCAGCTAAATTTAAATTGCTCTTAGATGTAGCTAATTGTTCAATGCTAAACTCATAATCATTTAATGCGCTTTTATGTTGTAGCATTAAGTTTTGCTCAGTTTGTTTTAATTGAGTTGTAGCCTGTTCATAGGCAATTCTCGCCTGTTGCTTTCTTGCTCCAAATGTAAAGCTACTGAAAATAGGGATGTTTAAACTCACACCTAAATTAGAATAATTGTACCATCTTTGGCTTTCTTCTAAAAAGTCGAACTCATTTGCAAATGAGTTTAATCCATAATTTAAGTTTGCAGCTAATGTTGGAAGAGCTCTGTATTTTTCTAACTTCAATAATAATCTTTTAGACTCTTCGTTATTTTGACCAATTTTATAATCTAGATTGTTATTAATATTAAATTCTCCAGTAAATGTTGCTAAGTCAATACTGTTCTTGGCAATTTCATTTAAGTTTTCAGTTAGTATTACTTCCTCCGAAATGTCTATTCCTAAAGAAATTTTAAACATTTGTAAAGCAATGTCGCTTCTTTTTGTAGCGTTAGAAAGGGTGCTGTTAATTTGATTTAATGTAATTTGTAATTGTTCAACATTTTCTTCCTCAACTAATCCATTTTTAAATGTTTCAGCTGTTTCAAAAAGTGTTTTTTCTAAAGATTTTTTATTTTTTTCAAGAATTAAAATATTCTCCCTTGCTAATAAAACATTTCCATAAGCATTGGTTACCATTTCTCTTACTTCTAAATCTGTTTTTTCTTTAGCATTTTGAGAAATTTGTAAATACACTTTTGCAGATTGTAAGCCAACAATATATGAACCATCAAATATTAATTGAGATAAAGTAGCTCTTGCATCCATACTATGCTTTGTTCCAAAAGTAATTGTAGAAACAGAACCCGGAGCGCCACCAAATCCACCTCCACCAGTAACACCTTGTTCAGTAAAATCAAGGTTGTTTAAATAGGTTACATTTCCATTAATTTGAGGCAACCCAGTTGCAGTCGTTTCCCATTTTTTCTTTTTTGCAGCCTCAATGTCTTTAGAAGCGTTTATTGCAGCATAATTGTTTTTTAAAGCGTGTTCAATTGCTTGTTCGAGGGTAAGAGAATAAGTTTCTTTCTTCTCTTGCGCATTTGAAATACTAATAAAAAGTAGTAAAGTAATTAGTATACTGTGTTTCATTTTAACTATTTGTTTTTAATAATTGTTCAAGTTTATTTATTCCTTTTGCGGTACATATTCCTCTTAAATGGTATTCTAAATATTGACTTTGCAATTCTTTAGCATCAAAGAGGTTTCCTGGAAATAATTCAACATCTTTCAATGATGTCATTCCAGCAAAATAAAATCTGCCAATTGCTTCAACACTTATTTCTTTTCTATAAAGACCTAAACCTATTCCTTCATTTAAATTTTTCATTACACAATCGTCCATTTTTTCAAACTGTTTCTTTTTTAGTGTGGCATGAATTTTTGGATAATATTTTTGTAATTGATAAATAGAAGAAGGGCTTTCATTTTTTAAATGATGAGAAACGATTTTTTTAATTTCAAATAACTCTTCTATCGGGTCTTTTTTTAATTCCCTAATTGCGTCAATGTCACATGAAATAGATTCAAATAATTCAAGTGTTGCTTGTTTTACAAGCTCAGGTTTTGTTGAAAAATGTTGGTAAATAGTCTTTTTAGAAATCCCCATTTCTGAAGCAATATCGTCCATAGTGACGCTTTTAAACCCTAAGGATAAAAACATTTCTGTTGCTTTAGTTAATATTGGACATTTCATAATTATGAATTTTGTGAAGCAAAAGTAGCTAGAAAACTTTTAAAACAAAAAAAGTTTCCAAAGTTTTACAATTATTTAACATTTCTTAATTAAGCAAATTGAAGTTTCCAATTTCATTTTATTTTGACGTAATTTGTGCTTTATATTTAATCTTAAGTTTTTTATGCATTCAATTGCTCAATATCAAGACATTATTTCAAGACATTTTAATAGTATTTCTATTCCAAGTGAACCTAAGGGTTTGTACGATCCAATAGAATATATTTTGTCATTAGGCGGTAAGAGGTTGCGGCCTGTTTTAACGCTAATGACTGCTGAAATTTTTGACACTGATTATAAAAAAGCAATTAATGCGGCAACTGCAATTGAAGTTTTTCATAATTTTTCTTTAATTCATGATGATATTATGGACGACGCACCATTAAGAAGGGGTAAAGAAACGGTCCATGAAAAATGGAATTTAAATACAGGAATCCTTTCTGGCGACGCAATGCTTATTTTGGCGTATCAATATTTTGAAGATTATCAGCCGGTTGTTTTTCAAAAACTAGCAAAGTTGTTTAGCAAAACAGCACTTGAGGTTTGTGAAGGACAACAATATGATGTCGATTTTGAAACACGTGATGATGTAACAATTGACGAATATTTAAAAATGATAGAATACAAAACAGCGGTCTTGGTTGGAGCAGCCATGAAAATGGGAGCAATTGTTGCAGAGTCTTCTGACGAAAACGCAAACTTAATTTATGAATTTGGAATTAATTTAGGAGTTGCTTTCCAGCTTCAAGATGATTATTTAGATGCATTTGGAGACCCTGAAACTTTTGGTAAACAAGTTGGTGGAGATATAATAGAAAACAAAAAAACGTATCTTTATTTAAAAGCAAAGGAGTTTTCAATGCCGCAAAATAAGGAAATGTTGTCGCATTTGTTTTCGATTCAGCCATCTGATAACGCGGATAAAATTGAGTCAGTTAAAACTATTTTTAACGAGTCTGGCGCAAGTAAAGCAACACAAGAAGCTATTTTAAATTATACTCAAAAAGCTTTTGAGATTCTTTCTAAAATTGAAATCCCCGAAGATAAGAAAGCAGTTTTAAGAGCGTTTGGAGAACAACTAATGAGTAGAAATGTGTAAGAAAATCAACTTCAAGAACGAATGCAATTTTAAAATTGATTTTGTTTTTGAAATTGCACTTGAAAACTATGTACAAATCACCTATTAATATTGATTCTTTAATTTCGCAAGCCGAAGAAGAACATTTATATTTTAAACTTGTTGAACAAACCAATAAAGATTTTGCTTTAGCTAATGAAGCAATTGATATTCCGTTAGATGTTTTTCCTTTGCATTTTAAAGAATGTGTTCAAGAAAAAGTATATAAACTTATCCAAAATAAATTTGCCGAATATTTAAACCTTCTCTATATCATTGATGTTTCAGAAGAGCAAATAAAGAAACTAGACGGCTCTGATATTAGCGAGCTTTCTGAGCAAGTAACATTCTTAATCTTAAAAAGAGAATGGCAAAAAGTGTGGTTTAGAAATAAATTCTAATAAAAGGCATTAAAGCATCTACATAAACATTGTTTTTGTCTTTATGTAAAACATTATAGCGCAATCCTATTGTAACATTTTGTGTCCTATAACCTGCACCTATAAACAATGCAGTATTCCAAAAATCATCTTTTATGCTTTCAGAAGTAGTTTCATAAGTGTTGTTCACTTTTAGTTGTTCTAACTCTGCTGAAAGTTGAATTTGCTCTATTGGATTTATTAATCCAATAATGCTTCCACCATAAATATTAGATTTATAAAATCCTTTTTGGCTCACATAACTGTATTGTGTTCCTAACCCTAAGGAAACCGTTTCGTTAAAATTATAGATTGCACTAGGTGCTATTGTAATATTTGTGTATCCGCTTCCAAAACCTAATCCAAGTCCGCCTCCAAATTGAACATGTTCCCAAAAATCACTTTTTGATTTGTTTTCATTTAAATCTTGTGCGTTTATCTTAAATACATTGCAAATTGAAAACACAAAAAGCAATAAAAATGTTAAATTTATTGAGGAATTCTTTTTCATAAATCATTTTCTAAAAAATTAATGATATAAAAGTATAAAAATCTTTAAAAGATTATTACAAATGTTTTATTTTTGCATAGATTTTTTAACCAAAACGTCATTTTAGACAACATATATGGATAGGTTTTCCTTTTTAAATGCTGCACACACTGCTTTTTTCGCAGATTTATACGAACAATATTTACAAAACCCAGATAGCGTAGAGCCAAGTTGGAGGAGCTTTTTTCAAGGATTTGACTTTGGACAAGCCAATTTTGGTTCGGAAGAAATGGCTCAACAAATTACTGATGGTAATTTTTCATGTGACCATGTAGCTGAAAAAATTCAAAAGGAGTTTAATGTTCTTCGATTAATTGATGGTTATAGAACACGTGGTCATTTGTTTACAAAAACAAATCCAGTAAGAGATAGAAGGACATATTCACCAACATTAGCGTTAGAAAACTTTGATTTATCTAGTTCAGATTTAAATACTGTTTTTGATGCTGCGAAAATGTTAAATATGAAACCAAGTACTTTGGCCGATATTGTTAAACATTTAGAAAGTGTTTATTGTCAGTCAATTGGTGTTGAGTATATGTACATTCGTGAACCTCAAGTAATCGAATGGATAAAAAACAGGTTAGATGTAAACGATAATCAGCCAAATTTTGATGGTGATCAAAAGAAAAACATACTTAGAAAATTAAATGAAGCGGTTTCGTTTGAAACATTTCTTCATGCAAAATATGTTGGACAAAAACGTTTTTCGTTAGAAGGTTGTGAGGCTGCAATTCCTGCTCTAGATGCTTTAATTGAAGCTGCGGCTGAAAAAGGAGTAGAGCAATTTGTAATGGGAATGGCGCATCGTGGTCGTTTAAATGTTTTAGCTAATATTTTTGGTAAAAACACACAAAATATCTTTTCTGAATTTGACGGAAAAGATTATGATGATAACATGCATTTTGATGGAGATGTTAAGTACCATTTAGGCCTTACTTCAGATAGATTAACAGATTCAGGAAAGAAAATAAATTTAAATTTAGCTCCAAATCCTTCACATCTTGAGACAGTTGGTGCTGTTATTGAAGGAATTGCTAGAGCAAAACAAGATAGAAATCATCCAAATGATATTTCGAAAGTCTTACCTATCGCTGTTCATGGTGATGCAGCTATTGCGGGTCAAGGTATCGTTTACGAAATTATTCAAATGGCAAAACTTGACGGTTATAAAACAGGAGGAACAATACATCTTGTAATTAATAACCAAGTTGGTTTTACAACAAATTATTTAGATGCACGTTCGTCTACTTATTGTACAGATATTGCAAAAGTAACTTTATCGCCAGTATTACATGTTAATGCAGATGATCCTGAAGCAGTAGTTCATGCAATGTTGTTTGCTTTAGATTATAGAATGGAATTTGGAGGAGACGTTTTTATAGATTTATTGGGATATAGAAAATATGGACATAATGAAGGTGATGAGCCTAAGTTTACACAGCCTATCTTATATAAAGCAATTTCTAAGCACAAAAACCCACGCGATATTTATGCAGAGAAATTAAAACAAAGTGGTGTTATTGATGCTAATTATGTAAAAGAATTAGAAGCGAAGTATAAAGCAAAATTGGACGAAAACTTGGAGGAATCTCGTAAAAAAGATTTAACGGTTATTACTCCTTTTATGCAAAATGTTTGGAAAGGTTTTGAGCAAGTTTCTGATGATGAAATGCTTAAAAAAGTCAATACAACATTTGATAAAAAAGAATTAACTGCAATTGCAAAAACAATTTGCGAATTACCATCTGATAAAAAATTCATCAATAAGATTGTTAAAATTATCAAGGACAGAAATAATATGTATTTCGAAAATGATAATTTAGACTGGGCAATGGGCGAATTATTAGCATATGGTTCATTGTTGAAAGAAGGATTTGATGTTCGTATTTCAGGACAAGATGTAGAAAGAGGAACGTTCTCTCACCGTCATGCGGTTGTTAAAGTAGAAGATTCTGAAGAAGAAGTTGTTTTACTAAACGATATTAAAGATAAAAAAGGAAACTTTTATATATACAATTCACACTTGTCAGAATATGGAGTTGTAGGTTTTGAATATGGTTATGCATTAGCATCTCCAAACACATTAACTATTTGGGAAGCACAATTTGGAGATTTCTCTAACGGTGCCCAAATTATGATTGACCAATACATTTCTGCAGGTGAAGATAAATGGAACAATCAAAACGGGTTAGTTTTCTTATTGCCTCACGGATACGAAAACCAAGGAGCAGAGCATTCATCAGCACGTATGGAACGTTATTTACAAATGTGTGCAAAACACAATATGTATATTGCCGACTGTACTACGCCGGCTAACTTTTTTCATTTGTTAAGAAGACAAATGAAATCAACTTTTCGTAAACCATTAATTGTGTTTACACCAAAAAGTTTATTACGTCATCCAGAAGCGGTTTCAAAAATTGAAGAGTTGACAAATGGTCAATTCCAGGAAATTTTAGACGATCCAAATGCTAAAGATAAAAAGGCGATTAAGACATTGGTTTTCTGTACGGGTAAAGTATATTATGATATCATTGCAAAAAGAGAAGAATTAGGAAGAGGTGATGTAGCAGTAGTTCGTTTAGAGCAAATATTTCCACTAGCAGTAGATCAAATAAAAGAGATTATAGCGAGTTATCCTAATGTTGATGATTATGTTTGGGCACAAGAAGAGCCTAAAAACATGGGTGCTTATGGTTTCATGTTAATGAATTTTGATTTAGTTAAATTACGTTTAGCTTCACCAAAAGCATATAGTGCACCTGCTTCTGGAAGTTATGAACGTTCAAAAAGACGTCAAGCTAATGCAATAGCAATGGTTTTTGACAAAACATTATTTCAATAAAATAACTACTTTTATAGTAGCAACACACAAATAGAAAAGTCCTTAAAAGATTAAAATTATTAAGATATGATTTTAGAAATGAAAGTCCCTTCACCGGGTGAATCAATTACAGAAGTAGAAATCGCAACTTGGTTGGTACAAGATGGAGATTATGTAGAAAAAGATCAAGCTATTGCTGAAGTAGATTCAGACAAAGCTACGTTAGAATTACCAGCTGAAGAGAGTGGAATTATTACGCTTAAAGCAGAAGAAGGTGATGCAGTAGCAGTTGGAGCAGTAGTTTGTTTAATTGATACAAGCGCTGCGAAACCGGCTGGAGGCGAAAGTCAAAAGTCTGAAAGTCCAAAAGAAGAAGCTCCTAAAAAGGAAGAAGTAAAAGCAGCTCCTGTTGCCGAGAAAACATATGCTTCTCAAACGCCTTCTCCAGCAGCTCGTAAAATATTAGACGAAAAAAACATCCAACCTTCTGACATTGTTGGAACAGGTAAAGATGGAAGAATCACAAAAGAAGATGCGATAAATGCTGTACCTTCAATGGGAACTCCAACAGGAGGTTCTCGAGGTTCAGAAAGAACAAAATTATCAATGTTGCGTAGAAAAGTAGCGGAACGTTTAGTAGCTGCTAAAAACGAAACAGCAATGTTAACGACTTTCAATGAAGTTAACATGACACCAATTAATATTATCCGTAACCAGTATAAAGATGAGTTCAAAGCAAAACACAATGGTGTTGGTTTAGGATATATGTCATTCTTTACAAAAGCAGTTACAAGAGCTTTACAATTATATCCAGATGTTAATTCAATGATGGATGGTGATTATAAAGTGGCTTATGATTTTGTGGATGTTTCCATTGCAGTTTCTGGGCCAAAAGGTTTAATGGTTCCTGTTGTTAGAAATGCAGAGAATTTGACTTTTAGAGGTGTTGAGGCAGAGATTAAAAGATTAGCATTAAGAGCTCGTGATGGTCAAATTACGGTTGATGATATGACGGGAGGAACATTTACTATTACAAATGGTGGTGTTTTTGGAAGTATGTTATCTACGCCAATTATCAATCCTCCACAATCTGGAATTTTAGGAATGCATAATATTATTGAACGTCCTATCGCAGTAAATGGTAAAGTGGAAATTCACCCAATGATGTATGTGGCATTATCTTATGATCATAGAATCATCGACGGTCGTGAGTCAGTTGGATTCTTAGTTGCTGTAAAAGAAGCTTTAGAAAACCCAGTTGAGTTATTGATGGATAATAATCCTAAGAAAGCTTTAGAGCTTTAGTCAAGTTTTTGTCATTCTGAATTTATTTCAGAATCTAAAATATAAAATCCCAAATTCTTAATTGAGTTTGGGATTTTTTTATAAAATTTATTTTAAATATAAATAATGGTTATAATAGTCAATAATTGCTTTGCCTTTTAACAAAACATCAGCACCAATTATTCCATCAACTGGTTTCGTTTTATAGCTTTTCAAAGCTTCGTTAACGTGACTCATGTCAAATACAATTAAATTTAATTCATTTGTTTTCCATCTGCTTAATTGCAAAGTGTTGTTTTTAGAAATTTGAGTTTCCATTCCTGTTGCACCAGCACCAGCAGCTTTTGTTTCTGAATCTTCAGCAAATAATTGAAATTTTTCAATCCCTTCAATTCCCACACAGCTGTTACTTGCGCCCGTGTCAAGTATAAAATTACCGCTAAAAGAATTAATTTTAGCTTTAATCATTAAATGCTGGGTTTTTAAAACCTTAAATTTAATTTTCTTGTATTTTTTTCCTTTTAAAAAGTCTTGTAAATCTTCCATGTTTCAAAAGTAAATCAATTTTCTGAATCAAACTTTGTACTTTTGCATAATACAAACTTTAAACTTTAAACTTTGGACTTTCAACTTGGTTTAACCGATACGCATACACATTTATATTCGGAAGAATTTGATGCAGATAGAAACGAAATGATAGAACGAGCAATCCAAAAAGGTATTTCTCGCTTTTTTGTCCCTTCCATTGATTCTACTTATACGCAAAAAATGTACGATTTAGAAAAACAATTTCCTGAAAATGTTTTTTTAATGATGGGTTTGCATCCTACTTATGTAAAAGAAAACTATTTGGAAGAGTTGGCTCATGTTGAAAGAGAGCTAGAAAAAAGGAAGTTTCAAGCAATTGGCGAAATAGGAATTGATTTATTTTGGGATAAAACTTTTTTAAAGGAGCAGCAACATGCTTTTAAGCATCAAATACAGTTGGCTAAAAAATATAAATTAGCAATAAATATTCATTGCCGTGATGCTTTTGATGAAGTTTTTGAAGTTTTAGAAAGTGAAAGAGCAGAAGATTTATTTGGAATTTTCCATTGTTTTACAGGAGATTTTGAACAAGCCCAAAAAGCAATTGGTTTGAATATGAAATTAGGAATAGGTGGAGTTGCAACCTTTAAAAATGGAAAAATAGACCAATTCTTAAATGAAATCGATTTGCAAAATATTGTTTTAGAAACAGACTCTCCTTATCTAGCGCCTGTTCCACATAGAGGAAAGCGAAATGAAAGTTCTTATACATACTTAGTTGCTGAAAAATTAGCGGGTATTTATAATGTTACTATTGAAGAAATAGCCCGCATAACCACTGAAAATTCAAAGAAAATTTTCGGAATTTAACGTTCAAAACACGCTCGTTTCCTAAAATTTTTGTTCATTTGTAGATTGATTTTTAAAACCAATATGCCAAAATTCGATAATATTCGTCCGTATTATGATTCTGAAGTAAACGAAGCGCTTTGTGCATCGTTGAATCATCCTATGATGAAAGCAATGATGCAGTTTACTTTTCCTGACGTTGAAGATGCGGTTTGGAAAGAACAATTGCAAAGAACTCATTCAATTCGAGATTTTCAAATTAACTTTGTTTATAAATCAATTCAAAAAGTTTTAGAGACAACTTCAGAAGGGTTAACGACTTCAGGCTTTGAAAAATTAGAACCTAATACATCTTATTTATTTATTTCAAACCATAGAGATATTATTCTGGACACTTCATTGTTGAATGTTTCTTTATATGATCATGGATTGGTAATGACTGCTTCAGCTATAGGAGATAATTTGGTGCAAAAAGAGTTTGTTTTAAAACTCTCTAAGTTAAACCGAAATTTCTTAGTGCAAAGAGGCTTGTCGCCAAGAGAGTTGTTGCAGAGCTCTAAATTGATGTCAGAATACATGTATCATCTTCTTTCAAAAGAAAATCGTTCGGTTTGGATTGCTCAAAGAGAAGGAAGAACTAAAGATGGAAATGATGCTACTCATCAAGGTGTATTGAAAATGGTTGCAATGGCTTCTGATGAGAAAAATTGTATTGATTATTTTAAGAAAATAAAAGTTGTACCTGTTTCAATCTCTTACGAATATGATCCTACAGATGCTTTGAAAATGCCTCAATTGTTAGCTCAAGCTAAAGATGAAGTATATATTAAGGAGAAAAATGAAGATTTTATTACTTTATTGAGCGGAATTATTGGTCAGAAAAAAAGAATTCACATTCATGTAGGAGATGTTTTAGATAAGGAATTAGACAATATAGTTCTTGAAAACGACAATACGAATAAACAAATCCAAGCGGTTGCTCAATTAATAGACGACTCAATTTTGCAGTCGTATAAGTTATGGCCAACAAACTATATAGCTTATGATGTTTTAAACGAAACTGATAAGTTTTCTAGTTTATATACTGAAAAAGAGAAGCAACTTTTTGAAAGACGTTTGGAATTGAGAATTAATTCTGGAAACGAAACTTTAAGAGAAGGATTCTTGGCAATGTATGCAAACCCAGTGGTTAACAAATTAAAATACACAAATGCAATCATTTAAACCAACAATTTTGTTGATTTATACCGGTGGTACTATTGGTATGATTAAAGATTCGTTGACCGGAGCTTTAAAGGCATTTGATTTTAAAGAACTACTAAGTAATATACCCGAAATTAATTTATTAGACTGCAATGTAGCAACTGTATCATTTGACGAACCAATTGATTCTTCAAACATGAATATATTGCATTGGCAAAACATTGCTGATTTAATTGAAGAAAATTATAATTCTTACGATGGTTTTGTGGTACTTCATGGCTCAGATACAATGTCGTATAGTGCTTCTGCGTTAAGTTTTATGTTAGAGAACCTTGGAAAACCTGTTGTTTTTACAGGTTCTCAATTGCCTATTGGAGATTTAAGAACAGACGCAAAAGAGAATCTAATTACTGCTATTCAAATTGCGTCATTGCAAAAAAAAGGAAAACCAACTATACAAGAAGTATGTTTGTATTTTGAATATAAATTGTATCGTGGAAATCGAACAACTAAAATTTCAGCTGAACATTTTAATGCTTTTACCTCGCCGAATTTTCCTGAATTAGCAGAATCTGGCGTTCATTTAAAAGTAAATGAAAATTTATTTTTTAAAAGCCAAAACAACAAAAAGCTAATTGTAAATAAACAATTAGATGACAATGTGTTTATTTTAAAACTTTTCCCAGGAATTAACAAATATGCATTAGAGGCAATTGTTAATATTAAAAACATTAAGGGAATTATTTTAGAAACTTATGGAGCGGGTAATGCCTTAAGTGAAAAATGGTTTATTGATGCATTGCAAAATGCAATAAATAAAAATATTCACGTTATCAATGTAACTCAATGTAGTGGAGGAACAGTTTTAATGGGGCAATATGAGACCAGTACAAAGTTAAAAAATATAGGAGTAATTTCAGGATTTAATATCACAACAGAGGCGGCAATAACGAAGTTAATGTATTTGTTAGGACAAAACGTATCAAGCTCGGTATTTAAAACTATTTTTGAGACTTCTTTACGAGGAGAGATGCATTAAAAAGAGCTTTAAAACTTTCATACATCGAAAATTTTATGTTATTTAGCAACCTGAAAATTACTTAGAATTTTTATAACAAATTAACAATTAATTGTTTATTAATAGAAGGTAAAGGGAGTTGTTGCTTGTAGGTATGGCATAAATGAAGTTTTATTTTTTAGTTATAAATATTATTTTTAAGTTTCATAAATATTTTTATACCTTTAACCCAATTAACTAATTAAAATTTAAGAACAAAAGCAATGAAAAGATTATTTTCTATTTTAGCAATCACTGGGCTTATGACTTTCGGAAATGTTCAAGCACAAGATTCTACTCAAACTGAGGAAGTAGCAACAGAACAAGTACAAGAAACTGCTGCTGATGAGACAGCTGCTGTAGCTACAGAAGAAGAAGCTGCTGCGGAACCAACTTTTACACAAAAAATGAAAACTCGTTTCATTGAAGGTGGACCAGCATTTATGGGAATTGTATTAATCTGTTTAATTTTAGGATTAGCAATTGCTATTGAAAGAATTATTTATTTAAATCTTTCTACTACAAATACAAAAAAATTAATCTCTGACGTAGAAGATGCGTTAAAATCTGGAGGTGTTGATGCAGCTAAAGAAGTATGTAGAAATACAGCTGGACCTGTTGCTTCTATTTTTTACCAAGGTTTAGATAGACATTCTCATGGTATTGACTCTGCTGAGAAAGCGGTTGTTGCTTACGGTGGTGTTCAAATGGGACAATTAGAGAAAAACGTTTCTTGGATTTCTTTATTTATCGCATTAGCTCCGATGTTAGGATTCATGGGAACAGTAATTGGTATGATTGAAGCGTTTGACCAAATTCAATCTGCAGGTTCTATGGAACCATCATTAGTTGCTGGAGGTATTAAAGTTGCCTTATTAACTACTGTATTCGGTCTTATTGTTGCTATTATTTTACAAATTTTCTATAATTATATTATCGCTAAAATCGATTCTATCGTTAATGATATGGAAGACGCTTCAATTAGCTTAATTGATGTATTGTCTGATTACAAAAAATAATAACTCATAAATAATAGTAACTATTATGAACTTACATAAGTTAACAAAAATAGCAGCTATTGTCATTTCAGTTTTAAGTATTGTTTTCTTAGCAGGACTTATGGCTTCTAGTGATGATGCAGATAATAGCTGGATTTCGCCACTAATTTATATGTCGTATTTTGTACTTGCAGCATGTATTGCTATAGTATTAGTATATGTACTTAAAAACTTATTGTCGAATAAAGAAAACCTAAAAAGAACATTAATCTCTATTGGTTTGTTTTTAGGAGTGTTTTTAATCGCTTTTATATTAGCCGATAGTTCAGAGATGAAAGCTGGTGATATAAGTGTGACTAGTATGGAATCTAAATTGGTAAGTACAGGTTTAAATATGTTTTATATTTTAACTGTGATTTCAATTATAACAATGGGTTGGACAGGATTTAATAAACTTAAAAAATAATTATGGCAAAAAGAGAAGCACCAGAGGTAAATGCCGGTTCTATGGCAGACATTGCTTTCCTGCTTTTGATCTTCTTTTTGGTTACTACTACCATAGGAGTAGATCAGGGAATCAATAGACTTTTGCCTAGATATGAAGAGAATCCGCCAGTTCCGCCTATTAACGAAAGAAATATTTTACCTGTTTTAGTTAACAAAGACAATCAATTGTTAGTTAACGAAAAGGTTGTTAGCATTAAAGATTTGAGACAAACCGCTATCGATTTCTTAGAGAATAATGGCGAAGGTAATTGTAATTATTGTTTTACAGGAAAAAAGAATCCAAATTCTTCTGACCATCCAGATAAGGCTGTTATATCATTGTCAAATGACGGTTTAACATCTTATGGAACGTATATTGCTGTTCAAAATGAATTAGTTGCAGCTTATACTTTCTTGAGAGATAGAGAATGTAAAAGAAGATATAATATGTCTTTTTCTGAAATGGAATATATTTACAATGATCCTGCTTCAAAAGCAACTGAAGGTTTAATCGAAGATTTAGAACCGAAGGTGAAATTAATTCAAGAAATGTTTCCTATGAGACTTTCTGAAGCAGAGCCTAAAAAGAACTTTTAACCTTTAAATTTTAGAAACATGTCTAAGTTTAAAAAGAAAAAATCAGGAGGAACTCCTGGAATTTCTACAGCATCTTTACCGGATATTGTATTTATGCTATTGTTCTTCTTTATGACTGCTACAACTATGAAAGATAGCGACTTAAAGATTGAGAACAAATTGCCAAAAGCTAACCAAACAGCAAAATTGCATAAAAAACAATATGTTATGTACATATATGCTGGGAAGCCAAGTGAACGTTATAGAAACACATTAGGTGCTTCTGATCGTATTCAAATGGCAGATAAAATAGCTCCGGTTTCAGAGGTTAGAAATTTTGTTATTAACGAAAGAGCATCTCGTAATTCTGAAGATGAAAAATACCTAACTGCCTCTTTAAAAATAGATAAAGATGTTAGAATGGGATTGGTTCAAGATATCAAACAAGAATTAAGAAAAGTTGATCAATTAAAAGTGAATTATACTACTTCTCAAGGGAATCCTGTAGAGTAGTTTACTTTTTAACTATATTTAAAAGGTACGCAATTGCGTGCCTTTTTTTATTATTTTTATAAAAAATTATAATGAAGTCTTTTTTTATCTTAACGACATTGTTTATTTGCAATATCATTTTTGCACAAAATGCTACTGTAAGTTCAGTTTCTGATTCTTTATACAGAGAAGATCAGTTTTATGCTTCTTTAAACTATAATTTGTTGCAAAATAGACCTTCAGATTATAAA
>JBEDTP010000145.1:0-3866 GCA_040119075.1 Flavobacterium sp. | reverse complement strand
ATTGACGTTGTTCCAGAACCATTATCATTAGTACCTGAACCATTCAAAGAATCATAATGACCACAAATAATTACATATCTATTAGGATAAACTGTACCAATTTTTGTTACAACTAAATTTTTACACGTAAACGCTCCATTTGTAAAAGGATCTTCAACTATTTGACCCGCTGTATATCCATATGAAGTATATTTATTTTTTAACCAATCTAATGTATTACTCAAAGCAGGTGTTCCTCTACGTTTTATACCCAGAGCCTCAAATTCTGTTAGATCTGCGGTTACATTTGATTGAGAAACTTGATTAGCAATATCAGCGTAAGCTTGAATAAATGTTTGAGAATAAGCACAGTTTGCCAATAAAATCAAACTAAAAAGAAGTTTTTTTAAGGTTTTCATAGGTTATAAAAAATTAAGCGCTTTTGGGGTTGCTTATCACAAATATATAAAATTTTGTGAATTATATTATTAATTTAAATGGATCTGCAAATCAAAATAAAAAACCATAATTCTTTGTAACTTTACAGCTCAAAATTTTCCAATACAATTAAATGAAATTTCAAGTAGTATCTGAATACAAACCTACAGGCGACCAACCTCAAGCAATTGAAAAGTTAGCAAAAGGAATTGTCGATGGTGACCAATTTCAAACTTTATTAGGTGTTACAGGTTCTGGAAAGACATTTACGGTTGCAAATGTGATTCAAGAAGTGCAAAAACCTACATTAGTTTTAGCACATAATAAAACACTTGCAGCACAATTATATTCAGAATTTAAACAATTTTTTCCAAACAACGCAGTTGAATATTTCGTTTCGTACTACGATTATTACCAACCGGAAGCTTTTATTCCCGTTACTGGAACCTATATTGAAAAAGATTTATCTATCAATGAAGAATTAGAAAAAATGCGATTAAGCACCACTTCTTCACTTCTTTCTGGTCGTAGAGATATTTTGGTGGTGGCTTCTGTTTCTTGTTTATACGGAATTGGAAATCCGGTTGAATTTCAAAAAAACGTAGTTACTGTTGAAAAAGACCAACAAATTTCGCGTACTCAATTATTACATCGTTTGGTTCAAAGTTTATACGCAAGAACCGAAGCCGAATTTACTCCGGGAACCTTTAGAATAAAAGGCGACACCGTGGAAATTTTCCCAAGCTATGCAGATGACCCATTCAGAGTACATTTTTTTGGAGATGAAATTGAAGAAATTGAATCCTTTGATGCACGAGATGCAAAAGTGATTGAGAAATACGAAAAACTGAATATTTATCCTGCAAACATGTTTGTTACTTCGCCCGATGTGTTGCAAAATGCTATTTGGCAAATTCAACAAGACATGGTGAAACAAGTTGAATATTTCAGAGAAATTGGAAAACATTTAGAAGCAAAACGATTAGAAGAACGAACCAATTTCGACCTAGAAATGATTCGCGAATTGGGTTATTGTTCTGGAATTGAAAATTATTCTCGTTACCTTGACGGAAGAGAACCTGGAACACGACCTTTCTGTTTATTGGATTATTTCCCTGATGACTTTTTAATGGTCGTTGATGAAAGTCACGTTACGATTTCGCAAGTTCATGCTATGTATGGCGGTGATAGAAGTCGTAAAGAAAATTTGGTTGAATACGGTTTCCGTTTACCAGCTGCAATGGATAATCGTCCTTTGAAATTTGAAGAATTTGAGAGTTTACAAAACCAAGTTATTTATGTTTCAGCAACTCCAGCAGATTATGAATTGGAAAAAAGCGAAGGAATTTATGTAGAACAAGTCATTCGTCCAACAGGTTTATTAGATCCAATTATTGAGATTCGCCCAAGTGAAAATCAAATTGACGATTTAATTGAAGAAATTCAACAACGATGTGAAAAAGACGAACGTACATTGGTTACCACTTTAACCAAGCGAATGGCGGAAGAATTGACTAAATACTTGACCAAAGTTGCGATTCGTTGTCGTTATATTCATTCAGATGTGGATACTTTGGAACGAGTAGAAATAATGCAAGATTTACGTAAAGGTGTTTTCGATGTTTTAATTGGTGTCAACTTACTTCGTGAAGGTTTAGATTTACCCGAAGTTTCATTAGTTGCCATTTTAGATGCAGATAAAGAAGGTTTCCTTCGAAGTCATCGTTCGTTGACACAAACAGTTGGTCGTGCGGCTCGTAACGTAAACGGAAAAGCTATTATGTATGCCGATAAGATTACCAAAAGTATGCAGAAAACAATTGATGAAACTACATATCGTAGGGAAAAACAAATGGCTTATAATACGGAAAACGGGTTAGTTCCAAAAGCCTTGAATAAAAGTTTAGGAAACGCTTTAAGCGGAAATTCGGTTTCTACGCAATATTATGATAATTTAGAGTACAAAGCAGCAGAGCCAGAAAGCGAATACTTGACCAAACCCGAAATTGAAAAGAAAATTCGTGAAAAACGAAAAGCAATGGAAAAAGCGGCAAAAGAACTCGACTTCATGCAAGCCGCAAAATTTAGAGATGAAATAAAAGCATTACAAGAAAGAATTTAATACAGTAATTTTGTCATTTCGACCAAGGAGAAATCTCATTAAGATTATTTTAGTTCGGTTTCTTTTCACTCATAATAAAAAATTATACACTAAAAAAAATGAAAAAACTACATATACTATTCATTATTTTATTAGGAATATCAACTTCATTTGCACAAGATGTTAATCCAAATTATGATGCTGAATTAGCAAAAAAACTAAATGCTGATGATTACGGAATGAAACAATATGTTTTTGTAATTCTAAAAACAGGAACAAATACAACAACTGATAAGGAATTTACATCTGAATGTTTTACAAGTCATATGGAAAACATACATAAATTGGTTGAAGACAAAAAACTAATTGTAGCCGGACCAATGTTTAAAAACGACAACAGCATTAGAGGAATTTTTATTTTAGATGTAAAAACATTTGAAGAAGCCAATTTGTTATTAGAAAACGACAAAGCCATAAAAGAAAAAATATTAAAAGCTGAATTATACAATTGGTACGGTTCAGCGGCATTATCGGAATATTTAGAATCATCAGATAAAATTTGGAAAATTAAGCCTTAAAACATGAAAAACATAAACGAAATACTTCAATTAAACGACGAAATCGAAATCATTGAAGCTGTTGGAACTATAATTTGGGATAAAAAACAAGAATCTGACGAATTAACGGAAGGTGAAAAACACTTTGTACTGATTGATATTTTTGAAGGTGCAATGAATGAAGGCGGATTTTTACATGTTTTCAATAATGAAGTCGGCGATTATACAAGAGAAATTGTAGAAGCGTACAAAAAAATTGGTGCTCCAAAAACAGCAAACATTATTGCAAAAGCAATTGGTTTATTTGGAATTAATAATTTCCATGATGAATTAGAAAAAAGAAAGAATGCAATTGCAAAACTAGACGAAAACGCACTTTCTGGTTGGGAAGATTTAGAAGAAATTTTCTTTAACGACGAACAAGAAGAAGATGTTGTTGCTCTAATTGTAGAATATATTAGGAATAATAAGGAGATGTTTTAGATTATTATAAAGTCTTAATATATAATCTATGCTCATCAAGTTTATCGAACTTGGCGAATATAAAATACTATATTAAGAAATATTTTAATTAAAATTAGAAAGTAAAATAATGGAAACCAAATAGATACACTTTCACTAACAAGTAATTTATAACAAATAATACCATTTACTATTATTGGCAAAAATAAAAACAAACACGAAACTATAATGAAGCCAATAGTACTAAGTAAACTGTCATTTGATAATCTAACTTTAATATTTTCTAATTCTATAAGTGAAGGATATATAAGTAACTCCATCATTGAACT
>JBEDTP010000142.1:0-3874 GCA_040119075.1 Flavobacterium sp. | reverse complement strand
CAGCTCCAAAACGAGAAATGGTTCCATTGTTTACTAATCGCATTGGAATTTGCCCAGAAGCATCCCATTTACTTGAAAAATGAGATCCTACGAAACTTAACTTCGTTTGATTTTCTAATATTGTTGAATATTTACCAAAAATATTAAATCGATTGAAATTTTGTGGGGAATCAAACGGACCATCTGTTTCTATATATTCAGTTGCTAAGTAAGCATTTGATTTTGTTTTGTTTCCTAATAAGTCGAAAAGTCCAACCGTTCGAATGGTATTAAATTGGCCAACCTCAACACTTAACTTACTTTCGTCTAATTTATCTTTCGTTTTAAAATCTACATAACCAGCTGTTGCAAAATTTCCTTTTGCAGCATTATAAGGTCCTTTTCCAAAATCAATATTATTTACCGTTTCAGGAATAATAAAATGCAAATCGGCATAACCTTGTCCGTGTGCATGAGAAACCATATTTACAGGAATTCCATCTGCAGATAAAGCCACATCGGTTCCATGATCAATATCAAAACCTCTTAAGAAAAGTTGTTCTGCTTTACCTCCACCAGCATGTTGGCCAATGAATAAACCCGGTACTTTTCTGAGAATTTCTTGAGAAGAATTTACCGGATTTGTGTTTAAATCTAACTTCGCAATTGTTGAGTTTATGTTTACGTTTGGAGAAATCGTTACTTCAGAAAGTTTAAATATTTCTTCTTCCAATGTAATTTTTACTTTTTCATTTAGTTGAGTAATTGTGAAAAAAACAGGCTTATAACCAATTTTAGAAATTTTAAAAGCATCACCTAAATTTACTTTAGTAAGTGTAAAATTACCAAATTCATTCGTATGCGCATGAACATCGCTACTTTCATTATAGATATACACATCAACAAGTGGGTTTTCAGAAACATCCGTAATTTTTCCGCTTAAATTTTGAGCATAAGAAATGACAGATAGTAATAAAACCATCAATAAATAATAAAATTTCATTGTATTATAGTCTTTTTATAGAAGTTTCAAAAATAGGTCCTAATTCGTAAATACTAGCCAATAAATCAGCTTTATTTGAATTCTCTTTTGTTAATTTATTGTTTGCTTTTAAAATGGTTTCATTATGAAAAACAATCAATGGTTCATGAGATTTACCAATTGTATGATTTTCAATTATTTCTAAAGCTTTATCAAAATCGCCATTATTATAGTAAGCCCAAGCCAATAAATCATAGGATTCTGGTGTTGGTCTGTTTTCAATTTCTTTTTTTGCAATTTCTATAGCTTTATTTACCTCTCCAGCAGTTTCAGAATGCAATAAAGCGTTATACTTATTGTACATCTCTCCATAATTGTTTTTTTCTAATGAAGCGTGGTATTCATTAAGTGCATTTCTTTTTTCAGAAATATTTCCTAAATAATCATAAATATCTGCTTTTAATAGATATAAATCAGGAACTGGATGATGTGTTGAAATGTAATCTACAATTTGTAATGCTTCTTTTGGGTTTCTTTCATGTGAAAACACTATCCAAGAAATTCCTTTTAAAGCATACATGTTATTATTATCAAGCGCTAATGTTTTTAAATAGTATTTATAGGAATCTTCAATTCTTCCGGCATGTCCGTAAAAATCAGCTATATTAGAGTAAACCCATATTTTTAAACCTTTGTTTTTAGATTGTTCAGCAATCGATTTAGCAACTTCCATTAATTGAATTGCTTTATCTAAATCTCCAACATGATCATTCCATTTTGCAGCTCTAATTAAATAATCAAAGTCTTTAAAATCAAAAATAGCTGTTAATTTTATTTTTGCATCTTCATAATTACCTAATTCCATTTGAACATCAAATAACATTTTATCGGTTGCTAATTTATTTTCACCTAAATCATAAGCTCTATTTAAATGTACTAAAGCTTCTTTAAATCTATGTTGAGAGATATAATTCTTAGCAATTGCTCTATGAATTCCTGCTTTTTCACCATTTACTCTATTATTACAATCCAATAATAATTTTTCAGTTAAATATAATTCTTGAATATTTCCTGTTATTTCAAATTTCTGACTGTATAATGAAGCTAGTGAAATTAAATAAGTGTATTGGTTTGGAGCAGCATTGTATTTCTTTTGCCAAAAGTCAATTTCATTATCTATCTTTTTTAAAGATATATTTTCTTTTTCAATAAGAAACGATTGGTAATCTTCTTTGCTCGTTACTTGTTTTTCAGAATTTGAAGAACAACTAAGCACAATAAAGGAAATTGACAAAAGTAAAATCGATTTTATAAAATAGTTTTTCATGATTTGTTAGTTTAGTTTAAAAGAAATTAAAATAATGAGCATCTTAAAGATGCTCATTATTTTTAAAGCTAATTCCTACCAAGGAGAAGCTAAATATGGGAAAAACGATAAAAATGGTTTGTCATTTGAGTTTACATTATCTGAAGTTAATCCAGCATTATCACCTCCACTAGGGCCTCCGAATATTAATAGTAATTCTACATCAATTACATCATCTGCAAGTGCTCTTCCTGTTAACACATTTGTTCCATCAAAAAATGTAGTGGTTCCGTTTGTTGAAACTCCTAAAACATCAGTAGCTAAAACAGTAGTAAATGTTGCAGCGTCTAATCCTAATGCGTTTGTAGTATAACCAGGATTTAGGGCTAATAATTTAGTTTCAAAAGCGGATTGAAAATTTGCTCCCATTGTTGAAGGAGTTGTCGTATTAAAACTATCTTTATTCCCTGAGCTTACAAAAACCGTATTAATAGCTGGTCTACCCATTTGATCTTGTTGTGTATATGTTCCGCTGAAATCTAACATTTCTTCTTGCATATTGTTAGAATCATCATTATTACACCCTATTGCAATTAATGCAATAATTAATGATGTAAATATATTTTTATATTGATTTGATTTCATAATATTTCTATTTAATATTTAAATTATTTTCTTTTTGTTTCAACCCATGTATTCAATGTTCCTGATCCACCTAGCATAGATTTTGGAACCTCAACTACAACTGACATTACATTTGAACCTGCAAAAGTATCCGTGCCAGGGTTGTTAAAACCACTTGCATTTCCAGCTATGATTTCTGAATATTGACCGAAATCAAAGAAAAATGGATCATCTCTTGGCCCAGCAAATAAGTTTGCACCATTTTCAACATTAATTACTGCTGGAGTTCCATATTGACTAATTGCAACACTTCCTAACGGACTTGAAGTCATAACTGTACTCGAAATTCCAGAAGCACTTGGAGCAACTGGACCAAAGAAATACATCTTGCCATTTCTTGGTATTGCTTGAATAACTAAATCTTCAATATTGTCTCCAGTGTTATCAATATTAAATTCAATCATAACATTTTCGTCAAATGCTGCGTCAGCAGTTGCCATTGGAGAAAGCAAACCTTTAACATTGGCAACAAAAACTAAATTATTAGTATTTGAACCTTGAAAAGAATAGAAATCTGTAATATCAGAAGTTCCACCTTGAACTGCAGGAGCATCAATATGATCTGCTGCGACTAAAACTAGACCTAACACTCCAAAGAATGATAACCCTAAAAGTAATTTTGATTTTTTCATTTTGTTAGTTTTTAAATGATTTATAACTACAGTTACGAGAAGAATTCCTTTTTGGTTTTAAAAAAGTGTAAAAAAGTTTTTTTTTATTTTTTTAGTACTAACTTTACGTCATATGGAACAAGAACTATTAGTAAAAGAATTACTTAAGAAAGACAATAATTCGTTTACCTTATTATATGACAACTATTCTAAGAGTTTATATGGTGTCATTTATAATCTAATAAGAAATAAGGAAGAAGCTGAAGATGTACTTCAAGAAGTATTCGTAAAGATTTGGAATAACATTGATTC
>JBEDTP010000141.1:0-3891 GCA_040119075.1 Flavobacterium sp. | reverse complement strand
TTATTTCTAAATAAAGTTTAGCATATATATTAAAATCTCTAAACAAAAAACAATGATAAAAAAAACGCCTATAATTTTAATCGCATTATTAAGTTTTTTATTTCAACAATACACATTTAGTCAAACCAATCAAAAAAATCAGTTTTTACAAAAAGTTGGCGTTTTGGATAGTCTATATTCAAAAAAACTAAATGAGTTTAGAAAAATTTACGTACAACTTCCTGACAATTATAACCCTAACAAAAAAGATAAATATCCTGTCGTTTTTATTTTAGATGGTGAAATATTATTACCAACAGTAGCCAATTTTCAAAATTATTATAGCGGTGGCTTTACGCCAGAAATGGTTCTTATCGGTATTTCAAACGATAAAAACAGAATGCGCGACTTAACAACTTCTAAAGTAACAGAAATGTACGGAATGCCATTTAATCAAGAAAATGGTGAGGCAGATAATTTTAGTAAATTCATAGAAACAGAATTAATTCCTTTTGTAGAAAACAAATATCCTGTTACAAATTTTAGAACTCTAATTGGTCATTCTTATGGCGGTTTATTTACACTTTATTCTTTAATTCATCAACCACAATTATTTTCTAATTATGTCGCTATAGACCCAAGTCTTGATTGGGACAACCAAAAATTATTAAAGGAATCTCAAAAAAACCTATCAAATAAAAATTACCAAAATAAATCTTTATTTATATCCTTAAACGGACAGTTGAATATGCAAGATCCAAATATAACAATTGACAATGTTATGCAAGATACTTCTAATTTTACTTTATTTTCAAGGTCAAATATTTCCTTTTCAGATGTTGTAAAACAAAATAGTAAAAACGGATTACATTATAATTGGAAATTTTACCCAAAAGATATTCATGGAACAATTGTATTTCCTTCTATAATGGATGGGCTAATTTCTGTTTTTGAATGGTATCAAATGGAAAATACGCATAAAATAAATTCCTTTGATACTTCAAAAAAGGGATTAATTGAAATTATAAAATATAGAGAAGAAAAGCTTAAGACTCATTTTGGTTATAAAGTTCCTCCTTATCCTGAAGAACTTTTAAACATTTCGGGCTACATGAATATGGATATGGAACAAATGGAAAAGGCAAAAATGTACTTTGATTTTTGTATTGAATTTTATCCGAATAGCCCAAATTCATACGACTCAATGGCTGATTATTACGAACGAAATGGTGATAATAGCAATGCTTTAAAATTTGTTACTAAAGCTTATGAAATAAGCAAAGACAATTACTATAAAGAAAGAATTGAGGCTTTAAAGAAAAAATAATTAAACAAAAGATTAAAACAGGCTTATACCTGTCAGGTTTTTAAAACCAGACAGGTCTAAAACCCTACTTCACTTCCTTCACACCTTTTATAAACAACCATTTTACAAATAGTTTTTCGCCATCTTTGGTTTTAACGGCTTGGTATTTTGGAGCGATTAATAAGGAAATCATAAATGCTGTTCCTGCAATCCATAAACCAACCAAATTAGTAAAATTCATTACCAATAAATATGTAGGAACATATATACCTGTGAACCCTAAAAAATTATATAAAAGGGCTTTTGTTTTTTTATTCATATCTACTAATCTTCATTATTGTTCATATACTTTCCTTTTTTACTACCTGCATACATTTCGTATTTAACCAAACGCGCTTCTAACTTACCGTTGAACAGTTTAATTTTTCTTGAAGGACGCAATCCTACAAACTTCAAAGCATCTAAATTAGAAGTAATCAACCAAGCATTCGTATCAGAATATCCTTGTTTTAAAGTATCGCCAATTTCTCTGTAAAAACGTTCCATATCAATATCTAAACGTTCTCCATAAGGCGGATTGAAAACCATATGTAAAGGTCCGTCCGTTTCTTTTTCTGTTTCAAAAAAATTAGCTTGTTTTATATTGATATATTCCGATAAATTGGCATTATGCATATTATCAATCGCTTTAGAAACAGCACTTGGCGCTTTATCATAACCTGTAATTGTGTAATGAAACTCACGTGTTTTCTTTAATAACGATTCTAAAATATTGTCAAATAACTGACTATCCCAATCGTTCCATTTTTCGAATGCAAACTCTTTTCTATTTATATTTGCTGGAATATTACAAGCAATCATGGCTGCTTCCGCTAAAATAGTTCCACTACCACACATTGGATCGATAAAGTGAGATGTTCCATCCCAACCAGAAAGCATCAACATTCCTGCAGCTAAAACTTCATTAATTGGTGCAATGTTAGTTGCTGTTTTATATCCTCTTCTGTGCAACGATTCACCCGATGTATCTAATGAAACCGTAACTTGATCTCTATCAATATGAACATGAATTTTTAAATCAGGGAAGTCTTTATCAATACTTGGTCTTTTTCCATATTTATCTCTAAATTGGTCTACAATAGCATCTTTCGACTTTAAAGCTACATATTGACTATGGTTAAAATGATCTGAATGTAACGTTGTATCGATTAAAAATGATTGATGTGCCGTAAAATAATCTGACCAATCAATGGTTTGAATGCCTTTATATAAAGCTACATCGTTTACAGCTTTAAATGTTTTTATAGGTTTCAATATTTTTAAAGCTGTACGCAAGCCTAAATTTGCCTTATACATAAAACCTTTATCTCCTATAAAAGTTACTACACGAACTCCTTGCTCTACTTTTTGAGCACCTAATTGTGTCAATTCTTTCGCCAATAATTCTTCAAAGCCAAATAAGGTTTTGGCAACCATTTTAAAATTTTCCATCTTCAAAATTCAATTTCAATTGCAAAAACCAATTGCAAAAGTGTAAAATGTTCTTAAAACCAAAATCTAAGAGTTTAAAATTGGAATTAAAGTGCAAAAATACACTAAATTTGCAAGATTAATTGTCGAGAAAAAGAATAATGACTGAAAATAAAAATACGCATACACAAAATTGGTTTGCCTCTTGGTTTGATACTTCTTATTACCACATTTTATATAAAGATAGAGACTATGAAGAAGCGCAGCAATTTATGGACAATCTTACGCATTATTTAAACCTTCCTGAAGAGGCTAAAATTTTAGATTTAGCTTGTGGAAAGGGTCGACATTCTATTTATTTAAATTCACTTGGTTTTAATGTAACTGGTTCTGATTTATCTGAAAATAGTATTAAAGAAGCTTCAAAAGATGCTAATGAAACGTTGCATTTTAAAGTGCACGATATGCGCGATTCTTTCGAGGAAAAATACGATGCGATTTTTAATCTTTTTACGAGTTTCGGGTATTTTGAAAACGATGCCGATAATCTAAAAACCTTAATTTCAATTAAAGAAAGCCTTACGGAATATGGTTTTGCAGTTATTGATTTTATGAATGTTGATTTTGTAATTGACAATTTGGTTCCATCAGAAATTAAAACAGTTGAAGGAATTGATTTCCATATTAAAAGATACGTAAAAGACAATCATATTTTTAAAGAAATAGATTTTGAAGACAATGGAGAAAAATACCATTTTACAGAAAAAGTACAAGCACTTCGATTGGCTGATTTTGAAGCAATGATGGAAGAAGCAGGTATTTTTCTTTTAGATGTTTTTGGCGATTATAAATTAAGAACATTCTACAAAAATCAATCAGAACGTTTAATAATGATTTTCAAATAATGATCAATTCTATATATATACTTCCTTTATTATCCGTAATTTTAGGTTACGTTATTGCAATTTTCTTTCGCCCAAAAAGCAAAAAGAATTTAAAATTATTATTGGCTTTTAGTGGTGCTTTTTTATTATCTCTTACGGTAATGCATTTATTACCTGAAGTTTATGAAGCCGACTTACACCATGAGGCTGAGCACCATCATCACCATTCAAGTGCAATAGGAATTTACATTA
>JBEDTP010000140.1:0-3905 GCA_040119075.1 Flavobacterium sp. | reverse complement strand
AAGAGAAAAGTCGGTTTACTATAACGAAGAAGAGAATAGGGAAGAGGTACAACGTTTTTTGCAGTTTTTTCATAAAACGAAAGAATTAAAATCCAATAAGTTTGTTGGAGTAATTCATTTTCAAGAACAAACGATTAATCTATTGCCTAAAATCTTTCACAGTAATGAGGTTGCAACCAAAGATGATGTGAAGGTTATAAATGCTCATGTATTGTGGTGGCTGAGTTATTGCCGTAAATTAAAGTTCCCTAATTACCTTTCAGGAATCAATTCCGAGAAATCTGATTTCTTCGAAATTTTAATTTACTTGTATAGTAAATACACTAAAGAACTTTTAAATTCTTCTATTTTTCAAAAGTATGTTGAGGTTGAAAAAGAATTGAGTTTTGTGAAAGGAAGAATTAATTTCAATACGTACATCAATGAAAATTTAGCTAAAGGAAGAAATCACAAAGTAAATTGTACTTACGATTCTTTTGAAATGAATAACGAATTTAACCAGTGCGTTAAGTATGTTTCCAAAATGCTTTTATCGGTTTCCAAAGATTATCAAAATAAACGGAACTTAAATGATATTCTATTTTTACTTGATGAAGTTTCCGATGTTGCCATTAGCGCTGATACATGCAAAAGAATGCAGTTTAATCCTATGTTTTCTAGTTTTGAAACTGTTAGAGATTATTGTGTTTTGTTTTTAGAAAATAGCATTTCATTCAATTATAAAAGTGATTTAAAATTATTTGCTTTTCTATTGCCAATGGAATACGTTTTTGAAGATTTTATTTATGGTTTTATAGATAAAGAAATTGAAGGTGTAAATCCAAAAGGACAAGCTATTGGCACTTATTTAGATGAAGCGAAAAACTTTGGTTTAAAACCTGATTTAATTTTAGATTTAGGATTTAAAAAAGTTATTGCAGACACTAAGTACAAATTAGTTTATGCAGACCAAACTGATCCTAAAAAAGGTGTTTCTCAATCGGATTTGTATCAAATGTTGGCCTATGCTGTTCGTTTTAATATTCAAGAGATTAAATTATTTTATCCAAATTCGGTTTCAAAAGAATTACAAACTGATGTTGCAACCATTCATATAAAGGACACTATTGCAGATGATAAGCTAATTAGTATTACTGCACACCAATTACCCATTATTGATAATTCAATAACGGTTGCAACCTTATTACAGCATGATAAGTTGATGGATTGTTTTGCTAGATTAAAAGAAGATTTAAAAGATTCATTGCTTGCAATTTTATAATTAAAAAAGACACCTTAAAGTGTCTTTTTTAATTATAAAATCATTGAATATATTTCTACATTACTTTACTTGATAAATAACGTTGTACTTCATATACATCAATATTTTTATTGAATTTTTTGCTTACTGATGGTAAAATTTCGCTTGAAATCCAGATTTTAAGTTCAGCATCTAAATCAAATGTTCCCGCTGTTTCTAGAGAAAAACGTGATATGCTTTTATAAGGCATTGATTTATATTCAATTTTACTTCCTGTTAATCCTTGTACATCAATTAAAATTAATCTTTTGTTGGTAAAAATGAAAGTATCTCTTAACAATTGAAATCCTAGTTCAATATTTTCACCTTCGATAATTAATCGACCATATTTCTCTTTTAATTTTTCTGGGGAAACTTCACTTGCGTTTCCTAAAATTTTATTTAGTAGTCCCATGTTTTTATTTTATAGTTTTAATTTGTTCTTATTTTTATTTAAATCATTCCAATATCTTTCGCAAGCGCAACCAGTTGAATCGTGTTTTTAGCTTTCAATTGTGTTTTTAACTTATTAATGCGCTTTTCAATTGCACTTACGCTTGATGGACTTACGTTTTGTGCATCAAGATGAGCTGAAATTTCATTTTGCGTATAACCTTCAGATAATAAGCCTAATATTGTAATATCATAATCGGTTATTTCTTCTGTTTCCTTTGTATATAAATAATGAGCAATGTCTTTTGAAATGTATTTTTCACCAACTTTTAATTTGCTAACAGCTTCTCTTAATTCGAGTGAGCTATACCTTCCTTTTAACACAAAAGCATTAATGGTATATAAATCGAATAAACATTTTATACGATAAGGTTTATCTTCAATAGAATATACTAAAATAGGCAGGTCTGAATTCATCTCTTTAATGGCAGATATTAAATCTTCTCCATTGGCTAAAACAGTTTCTTTATGATCTTGTTTAAAAGATAAATCCGTAATGAGTAAATCATAAGGATCGTTATCAATAAGTGCTTTTTTGTATTTCAATAATGCTTCATCACAATATTTAGCATGTGTAGTTTGAACACCTGGAATGCCTTCTAATACTTTTTCAATACCATAATTGATACTATCTATATCTTCAGCTATCAAGACTTTTTTAAACATATTTTTTTAAATTGGAAGGTTGATTTTTACTTTTAACCCATTAACAGATTCAAAAGTAATTCTTCCTTTTATGCTTTTTATACGGTTTTCCACATTTGACAAACCATTTTTAAATTTTTCTTCTTTAAAGCCAACTCCATTGTCTGCATATTTTATTTCCAAATCGTTGTCAGCTGCTGCTATTGTTATATAAACTACAGAACAAGAACTGTGTTTTTTCATGTTAATCATCAACTCTTGTAATACCCTATAAATAATTATTTTTTTACTAGAGTTAATACTATTCCAAGTAATATTGTCCATGCCTTTTGTGACGACTTGTACATGTTGCGTCCTAAAATTACTCAATAACATTTGTAATTCAGTATTGTATTTTTCTCCAACATCTATCGAGCTGTTTTCATGCGAAATAGATCTAGTTCTTTTATAAATGTTATCCAAAGCATGAATAATCTTTTCTTTATTATCTGAAGTTGAAATGTCTTGATTTTCAGCAAAAGTCAAAGTATTAAAAACATCATTGGCTAACTCATCATGCAATTGTTTAGAGATACGCGTTTCAGTATCGTAAACAGTTTTCAGTTGTTTTTGTTTGTTTTTAATTCGAATTAGGATAAAACTTATAAGTGAAAGCAAAACAATAGCCACAATGGCAATAGTCAGTTTTTCTTTTTGCTTCTTATGTAATTTTGCTTTGTTTTCTGCTTTAGTAGCGTCGTATTTTATTTGAGCAAATTGATTTTTATTAAAACTCCTATCCTTTAGGATACTGTCATTTATATGTGCATACTTTAAATACCATTCTTTATTGTTAGAATTATTTTTAATGAGTAGGTCTAAAGCTTCTAAACGATCATCTGGACTCTTTGATGCAGTTGCAATTGAATACGCTTTTAAAGCAAATTCATTTGTTTTTTCTATATCTGATTGTAGCTCATAGTAGTTTGCCAAATGAACATAAGATGCTATTTTACTAAAATTATCATCAATGCTGTCTCTTAGTTGTAACCCTTTTTCTATAAAATTTTTAGCCTCGGGTAAGCCTTTTTTTAAATAGGCATAGCCTAAATTATCAACAACTTTTGAAAAGTAAAATGGATTGTCTTTTAATGCTTTGTTGTTTAAAAGCGGTTCTAAGGTTTGTATTGCTTTACTGTACTCTTCATTATCTAAATACACAAGAGAAAGGTTATTTTGAATCACTGCATTATGGAGTGAGTCGGTAGTGTTCTTTGATGCTAAATCTAATTGCTCTATTGCTTTGTCAAATTTTCTTTGTTCTTGAAAAGCAGTACCCAACATATTTTGTAAAAATGAATAATATTTAGGATTTGTATTGATGGCTATGGCTTCAATAGTTTCTGCTTCAGATTCAATGTAATCACATTGTAAATAATACAATCTTGCTTTTTCAAGTTTTGCATAAACTCGATTGTCAACAATGTAATTTTCATCATTTGAAATGGTGTTCAAATAATAAAATGCACTATCTAATTTAGTATTATGT
>JBEDTP010000139.1:0-3916 GCA_040119075.1 Flavobacterium sp. | reverse complement strand
ATGGCGTAAGAGAAAGAGATATGAACTGGAACATCGATTTGGGTGTTAAAAATCAAATTTACAATTGGTACGGTTTGCCTGTTGAAAATATTTTTTATGATCAACCAACAATTGATGCTATTGAACCTTCTCAGTCTTATAATACAATTGCTCTTGGTGGAAAAGTAGAGTTTAAGAAAAGTTTTTTCAAAGAAGCTTCAATGCAATTTAAACGTTTTTCAGATAAACTTGGCTCTGGTGAAAATAGGTTTTTCGTAAAACCTTCTTTCGATGTTGAGGCTTTCGATCAAAAAATTAAAGCGGATGTTATTGTAGATTATGTGGGCGGTTCTTTTGAAAAAACATATGACGACTCAGGTTCTATTGATTATAGTAACGTTCTTTTTGGTGCAAAACCAAGTATATTATATCAAAAAGATGATTTGTCAGTTCAAATTGGAGCGGGAGTTTTCTATACAACTGCAAAAATTAATGGCGTTAGTGATAGTAAATTGTTTGTATATCCAAATGTAAAAGCATCGTATCGAATTGTTGGTGATATTTTAGTTGGTTATGCAGGAGCTGAAGGTGGATTGACTCAAAATTCTTATGCTGATTTTGTAGATCAAAATACTTTTGTTTCTCCTACGTTGTTTATTGCGCCAACCGATAATAAATACGATATTTATGTAGGTATGAAAGGAAAGTTGGCTAGTTCAGTTGCGTTTAACGTTAGAGGAAGTTTAAAAAACGAAGACAATAAAGCATTATTTGTGAGTAATGAATACATTTTAGCAAACACAAATACGGAAGGTTATGCTTACGGAAACTCATTTAACGTAGTGTATGATAATATAAAAACAATCAGTTTCTTTGGAGAGTTAAAAGCCGATTTTTCTAAAAATGTAACGTTCGGAATCAACGGAACATACAATAACTTCACTTCAGATGTTCAGGCAGAAGCTTGGAACTTACCGCAATTAAAAGTTGGAACAACATTAGATTTCAATCTTACCGAAAAATGGTATGCAGGAACAAATGTATTCTTCGTTGGAGAAAGAAAAGATATGATTACAGTTCAAGATGATTTACTAGTTAATCCAGGAACATTTACTCAACAAGAAGTTACATTAGACAGTTATTTCGATTTAAACGCTCATGTAGGTTATAAATACAATGCACGTTTAACAGCTTTCTTAAAAGGAAACAATTTGGCAAACCAACAATACAACCGTTGGGCTAATTTTCCAGTTCAAGGAATACAAATTATGTTAGGCGCTAATTATAAGTTTGATTTTTAAAGACTAACCACTAGGTTCACTAAGAAGGCACGAGGTACGCAAATTTTTTAGTGAGCTTTGTGTCTTCTTTGAGCTCTTCGTGGTTCGAAAAAAAAAACTAAATGACAATCAAACAACAAATCTACAATTATTACCTAGAGCATCTAAACGATAGAATTCAAAACTATCGGGATATGATTTTAGATTTAGCTGAAGATGCACAAAACGATGCAAAAGGTTCAGCTGGCGATAAACACGAAACCGCTTTATCGATGATGCATATAGAACAAGAAAAACTCAATTATAAGCTAAAAGAAGTTTTAGAACAAAAACAAATTTTAGAAAGTATTGATGTGGAAAAAATCAATAAAAAAATTGGAGTTGGTAGTTTAATTCAAACCAATGCTTTTCTTTTTTTTATGAGTACAGCATTGCCAAAAATTACAATTGAGGATAAAGATATTGTGGCTTTATCTCCAAGTTCACCATTAGGGAAAATGATGCTTGGAAAAGAAATAAACGAAGAATTTGAATTTAACGGAACAAAATATTTGATTTCATCAATTGAATAGTATTTTTTAAAAGATCAAGTTTAAAACCACTCAATTGAGTGGTTTTTTTTATGACTTGTAATTAAAAGTGCTAAAAACGGATATTTTGGTTTTGAATTTGTTTAAATAGTTGATATAATGTTTAAAATTATAACTATATATCAATATTTGATTTCATATAGTATTATTTAGCCTCAATTTTGTTCAAGAATTTAATAATTACACAGTTCAACTATTAAAATATAAAATTATGTGCGGAATAGTATGTGCCTTCGACTTAAAACAAAAAGCGGAAACGTTAAGGCTTAAGGTTTTAGAAATGTCTAAAATAATTCGTCATCGCGGACCAGACTGGAGCGGAATTTACAGTGATGAAAAAGCAATAATGGCTCATGAGCGTTTAGCAATTGTTGACCCAGCTTCAGGTAAACAACCATTATTTTCAAAAGATAAAAGTTTGGTTTTGGCAGCCAATGGAGAAATATACAATCACAGAGAGTTACGTAAACAATTTATTGGCAAATACGAATTTCAAACCGAAAGCGATTGTGAAGTTATTTTAGCTTTATACCAAGAAAAAGGAGCGCATTTTTTAGACGAAATGAACGGGATATTTGGTTTTGCTATTTATGATGTTGCTAAAGATGAATATTTCATTGCACGTGACCATATGGGAATTATACCTTTATATATAGGTTGGGACGAACATGGAACATTTTATGTTGCCTCAGAATTAAAAGCACTAGAGGGAGTTTGTACGAAAATAGAGTTATTTCCGCCAGGACATTATATGTTGAGTAAAGATGGTAAATTTGTGCAATGGTACAAAAGAGAATGGACAGATTATGAAGCTGTAAAAGAAAACGAAACAAGTATAATCGAAATCAAAACTGCTTTAGAAGCTGCGGTGAAAAGACAATTAATGAGCGATGTTCCTTATGGAGTTTTACTTTCAGGAGGATTAGATTCATCAATTACTTCAGCTATAGCTAAAAAATATGCTCAAAAACGAATTGAATCTGATGATTCTTCAGATGCTTGGTATCCACAATTGCATTCTTTTGCAGTTGGTTTAGAAGGTTCGCCTGATTTGGCTGCAGCTCAAAAAGTCGCAGATAATTTAAAAACAATTCATCACGAAATAAAATTTACCATTCAAGAAGGTTTAGATGCTATTCGCGATGTAATTTATAATATCGAAACCTATGATGTAACAACAATTCGTGCTTCAACACCAATGTATTTAATGGCGAGAGTAATTAAATCAATGGGAATTAAAATGGTACTTTCAGGAGAAGGTTCAGATGAATTATTTGGAGGTTATTTGTATTTTCATAAAGCACCAAATGCACAAGAGTTTCACGAAGAAACGGTTCGTAAATTAAGCAAATTGCACATGTACGATTGTCTGCGTGCTAACAAAAGTCTTGCTGCTTGGGGAATTGAAGGTCGAGTGCCTTTCTTAGATAAAGAATTTATGGATGTGGCTATGCGAATCAACCCGCAAGACAAGATGATTAACGGAGAACGCATGGAAAAATGGGTTTTACGTAAAGCTTTTGAAGATATGTTGCCAGAAAGTGTGGCTTGGAGACAAAAAGAACAATTTAGTGATGGAGTAGGTTATAGTTGGATAGATACTTTAAAAGAAGTAGTTGCTAAAGAAGTTTCGGACGAACAATTGACTAATGCGAAATATAAATTTCCAATTCAAACACCAACATCAAAAGAAGAGTATTATTACCGTTCAATTTTTACAGAACATTTTCCAAGTGATGCAGCTGCTTTAAGCGTGCCTCAAGAAGCAAGTGTCGCTTGTAGTACAAAAATTGCTTTAGAATGGGATGAAGCGTTTAAAAACATGAATGATCCGTCTGGAAGAGCTGTGGCAAATATTCATTCAGATGCTTATTAAAAATCGATTTAAAAATAAAATAGTTGTGTTGTAACCTCTTATTTAATCAAATTATCGAATAAACAAATCGTCAAATAAACGATTTTAAGGAACTTTTTAAATTTTATAATTTTAACAAAAGGCTAAATTAATCAAAAATCGATTTTTATCATTTTTTTATTCGATTTAAGAAACTTTCTTGAAATTAAAAA
>JBEDTP010000138.1:0-21445 GCA_040119075.1 Flavobacterium sp. | reverse complement strand
GGATGGTTTTCATCAATTTTTAATGATTTAGATACTATTTTATCTAAATTAATATATGCTTCACCATTTTGTAGCTTTCCAATACCATAATCTTCAAATAATACTTCAGGTGCTTCAGGACAAAACATAACTCTTGGATTAAAATCTTCATCAGGAATTAGAGTTGATACAGCCCCATTTCCAACAATTTTATAGTCTGTTCCACCAGTTGCTGTAGCGTTGTTATTATGATTGTATTTTAATGCTACATATGAATATGTTTGTGATGCAATTCCACTAACAAAGTAACCTCCATAAAGTATTCTTCTTGATGGTGCTCCTAAAACAGGAATTGATTGTTCGTCTTTACCTGCTATCTGAGCAAATGCACTTGAGTTATTTGTAGCTGGATTAGCATCGCTGTCTAATGAAAAAGAACCTGCACTATGTCCGTTATGTGCAGAGTTATTTGGAGTTCCATTTCCTGTAATTCCACTAATTCCATGGCCATCAATTGCATAGCCTGCTACACCAGCTCCTAGTGTGGGGTAAACTCCACCAGCTCCGTTAGAAGATCCTAATACTGATGTTCCTGTAGCATGCGTATTTCTTGCCCAAAGACCATTTGCAACAGCATCAGAATTTTGTGTTGCTAATACATCGTTTGAACCAGCTCCAATAGCAGTTACTTGTGCAAAAGCACTACCTGCTGAGTTTATGCCTAAGGTACCGCCACTTAAGATTCTTGCTCTTTCAGCTCCATTTGTGTGAAATCTAATGTCTTGTGCATCATTAGTTCCTAAATAGTTAGTTCCGGCTGCAGTTCCACTGTTTCCTGTAAGCGACCAGTCTAAACCTCCTGGTGAGCCTGCAAATCCAACCCATCTAGCTCCGTCCCAGTAGTATAGTCCTGGAGCAACATTGTTTGGAGATACTCCCGCAGTAGCGGTATTCCATACAAATGTTCCTGCAACTAAGCCTCCTCCTTGAGGATTTACAACTGGAGCGGCTACTGTTGTCGATGTTAAAGCAACTCTTGGTGGAATTAATCCATTTGTACTTGAACTTACGTCTAATGCTCCAGCAGGGGCTGTTGTTCCAACTCCAACTTGAGCGAATAATCCTATTGATGAAATTAGGGTGGTTAATAGTAGAATTTTTTTCATATTTAGCAAATTTTATATTAAAAATGTAATGAATGTTAAATTTAATAAAAAAAATGTAATAAGCAATAATGTGGTTATTTTTTTCGTTAAAAAAAACACATTTAGTTAATTAAATGAGAAAACCCAGCATTTAGCTGGGTTTTTTTTAAGAAAAATCTTAATCTATTTTTTAAAAGATAATTTTCCTATTGATAAATGTACCATCTGTTAATTCTATTCTTAACAATAACGTAGAATTGCTTTTTTGTAATGAATTAAAACTAAATTCATTTATATTTAAGTTGTCTTTTACACTTATTAATCTTCCAATTACGTCGTGAATAGTAATTGACTTAATTGGGTTTTTAGTAGACGTAACTGTTAAAATATCATTTGAAATAATCCAAATATTATTTTCTAATTCTTCAATTTCTTCATTACTAAGTCTATTGTCTTTAAATCTCAAAATAAACCTGTCATTATTTATACCTTCTGAAATATTAAAAATGTATGGATTACTTCTTAAATCATGAATGATATTATTTTCAACATCTTCAAGAAAAATATCTTGATTTCTTGTTTCAAAAAGACCATCAATTGAGGCTATAGATATGCTATATGTTCCGGTGTTTGGTACTTTTAATCCAAGATTTACAGTATCTCCTTCGTTAAATGGATTTGCTCTACCCTGTATTGAAAAAGACTCGTTCCCAATTTTTGAATATAAATTAAAATCTAATTTTTCATCAGTAATTGCATCAAATAATCGATCTCTATTATTAGTTGCGTTATCTATATAACCCACTAGTGTTCTTACATTTAAATTATCTGGTCCAATTAAATCTAACCAAATTCTATTTTTTTCTAATGAGTTGTTTTGTGAGCTTCTATAAAATTGACTATTGTCATAAAGATAATTTCTCATAGAATTATTGAACTGAACTGTTTCGCTGCTTGAAGCAGTTGTATGTAGCATAGAAACAAAGAAACCTTGTGCGGCACCAATATAACCATTAAATACTCCAGGTCCAGAAGAAGTTCCAGTTATATTATAAGTAATATAATCACCAGGTGTGTAATTGTATTCAAAATCTTGATAAAATGGGTCAACTGAACTAACAGGTAAAGTACCATGAGTCCATACCTTAATATACCCATCAATATTAGTGTTTAAAGTTAAGAAGTCAATTGCATTTAATGCTGAGGGGTAAGGGTTTCCAATTAAATTCCAATTGTCATCATCTTTAGTTGCAAGAGTTGATGTAGGGCCTGAGTAATCCGCACCATTATAAGTTCCTCTTAATATTGGAGTTGTAATGTTTCCATTGTTTGGGGTTCCTGTAAAAAGTGCAGTGTAATTTTGTAATGTGTTTGTATAGCTGCTAGGTCCTCTTACAATATAACCTTTTCCAACAATCATTGTTTCATTTCCAGAAGTCCAATTTCCAAAACCGTTTGTATTAGTAGGAATTGTAGGAGTCCATTTGTATATATACCCTGTTGGAGTTCCTGTCGATATTAAATTAGAATTAAAACTTGAAACTGGTGATGACCAATATACATAATCTTGAAGTCTAATATTTGCCGTTCTATCCATATTCATATTACCCGTATTTGCAACATTGTTTACTTGAATTAAACTTGCGCTATTCTGTAGTACTAAATCTCCAGTTGGGTTTATATTTATCCAATCAGTAATTGTAATGTTTGAATCTGTGTTTGCTGTAAGGGTGGCTCCATTTTGAATAGTTAGGTTTAAACCTAAAGCATTATATCCAGCTCCTGAAACAATAGGGTCATTAGCAGTCGGGGCAATAACTACACAGTCTAAAGCCGTTGGTACGCCAGAAGGTGTCCAGTTGTTTGCTGTATTCCAGTCAGTACTAACAGAGCCGTCCCATATTTTGTTCCCGTTTACAGTAACTGTAGTTTCCTCGGTTTCTTTTAAAGTACTTCCATCGCATAATGTATATGTGATTTCTGCTGTATAAACTGTAGTTGTTCCTGGACAAACATTAATAACATCTGTAGTGCCAACTATAGGGCCTGAAACACCTGATCCTTCATGCCATGCAATACTTGTTATTGACGGGCCTGCTGGGACAAATCTCCAAGCTTCATTAGTTACTGTCCAATCAGCATCCAGTCCATTTCTACCAGGGGCAACAACAGCAGCTGTTCCAGATGCATTTTGTAGTCCTACTATAGCATTACCACCATTCCAAGTTCCATCAACTTCTTTGTTCTCAATGTATACTTCAATAACATTTGTATTTTCATAAAGAACCATCATTCCAGTATATAGTATTGCGTTGTTAGAGAACATTGGTACATCACTCCAAGCAGCAACTAAGGCTCTACACCCTGTGTTTAAAGTTATTAGTTCCCAACCTACTTCACCGCTTACTGAGGGGTCGATATCATGATAAACACCATAAATTGAATTTTCAAATAAAGCTCCAACTGTACTTGGTAAATTGTTGCTAAAAGAATATCCACTACCTGTACCAGCATTTGTCATGTCAAATGATAAAATTCCATTAGAACCTATTGTACATGTGTTATAAGAATTTCCATAAAAACAAAAATCAAACGGTAAATTAATTGGCCCTGACCATGTGTCGTCTATGTTAACACTTACTGGGTTTTTTAAACAATTAAATTGATATGGAGGAGCATATGGAATAGATTCAACAGTATAATTTGAAGTGTCTCCTAGTTGAAGATACGAAGCTTCTAAATCTACACAATTTGACATTGATGTACAATTAATTGCAGCAGGATCAGCTCCGTTTAACCCTAGTCCTCCGCTTATTACTGACGGACATCCTAAAGAAGTTGTACCAAGACTATTTCCGAAAGAACAATTAGGAATATAAAAGCTTATAGGTCCTACCCATGCTCCTTGACCTAAACCACCTCCACAGTTTGAACGAATCCAAATATAATATGTTGTAGAAGAAGTTAATCCGGTTAGATTTAAAGTTGTTACACCAGCTCCAACACTACCAGTAGGAGTTGTTCCCATGGTTGGATTTGTATTTGATGTAGATAAATAATATTGATATCCGTTAGCAGGAGCAGGAGCTGCTGCTGTCCAAGTAACATCTGCTGTTGATGTTGTTAAAACATTTACAGCAATATTTGATGGATTTCCTGAACACGGTAAAGGTCCTAGACAATTAATAGTATAATCTTCTGCTTCAGTATATGTACTTGAACCGCAAGCCGAAGGTGATGTTGATAAATAATTAGAAACAACTCTCATTCTATGGTTTCCTGCTGCTGTGCCTACAGGAATTGATATAGACCCAGTTGCATTAGATACATAACCACCACTTGCATAAACTAATTCACCTGCATCGTTAAAATCTAAATCATCATTCCAGTCAACGTAAATGTTAATTCCGTGTGTTCCTGAACTCATTGTTACAGAAAAGTTAAAAGAAATCCCTTCATTTTGACTTACAATATCTGTAGCGGAATAGTTAGCGTACCCACCTGCAGTATAAGTTGATGTTCTATTTATGTTTGCAACTCCACCTGTTGTATTAAAATTGCTTATCCAATAAGAATTACTAGAAGATGTAAATGTACAATATCCTGTTGCGGCAGTTCCAGTGTTGTATGAACTAAAACATCCATTATTAGCTCTTATCCTATAATAATATGTTGTATTTGCTGTTAACCCTGTTAAGTTATATGTAGTCGTGGGGTCATTGATTGTAAATGGTGAACCTGGTACATTAATTGTATATCCAGCATCTGAAGTGACTTGTAATTGATATGAAACAGCATTTGCACCACCTCCAACTGAAGATGGCCATGAGAAGTTTATTGAGGTTAATGTTGAGCTTGTTGAAACAGGAGAAGGTGTTGCTGGACATGTAACTGCATTTCCAGTCAATGGACCTAAATTGTTATATAATGGACCTCCAGAACAACCATTATTATTATATGCATAAATATAGTAATAATAGTGTGTATTTCCTGTTAATCCAGTACCTGTTATTGTTGTAGAGTTACTTGCTTGAACGAAAGTTAGTCCTGCTCCTAATGTTCCAATGTTTCCTGCGTTATAAATCACACCATTAACTGGCTGTGATGGAGGGCTAGCTGATGTTGATCTAATTACTAGATAACTGTCGGCTGATCCTGAAAATGTAGCTGGGAAAGAGGTTGAGGTTATTGTGCCTGTTGTGAATCCACTTGCTTGTGATACAGGCATAACGCATGGGCCTGGCGATGTTGCGCAAATTCCAAAAGTACCTTGATTATCATTACTATATTCCCACACCCTAACATAGACTGTTGAGCCAGGAGTAAGTCCTGTTCTTGTAATTGATGACATTAATCCATTCAAACTGTCGTCATCATCACATTCTAGTAAAGTTAAGGTTCCGCAAACACCTGTATACCATGCCATTCCAGAATCAGTCATTCCACCGGTTTGAGTGTCTACTGTTACTTGTCCGTTTGCCGGCACAACAAATGAAAACCAAACATCACCGCCAGAATAACTAGCACATCCTGGTGCTGGTGGAGTAGAAGGAGAAGTTGTTGCTGTAGCTCCTAATGTAGTGTATGTTGAATAAGAACAACTTGTATTAATTGTTAAAGGGATTGCTCCAGTACAATCATCATTTGTAACTGGTGGTGGTCCTGCTGTACATGATCTTGAAATAGTAAAAGTTCCAGTAGTTGTACTTCCAGATAACCAATGTGCTATATATACATAATACGTTGTACCTATAACTGTTGTGAAAGTAGCTGATTCTGGAGAGGAATCGGTACAAGAAATATTTGTTAATGATCCACAAGTTCCTGAAGAAATTGAAAGTTCAATATCATATGAAGGGTTTGTTGAAATAGTAGTTTGTTGTCCATCACCAACAAAAGTGTACCATTTTCCATAATCACTCATTGAACAACCTGTCCCGTGTGTGTAAGCTGTACTTCCAACAGTTGTGCCTGCTAGATTTGTTGTTCCACAAGGTAAGTTTGTTGCCGATGTACATGGGTTTACTGAAGACGTAACACAAATGCTGTTTAAGGTCATATCATTGTTGGTTGTATTACCTACAGCAATATAATAAGTTCCGTTATTTAGACTTGTTGATATTGTTTCTGTTTGTGCACCATTTGTAGTGTTTGCATCAGCACACTGAATATTTGTTAAAGACGCACAGGTTCCTGAGAATAGCCCTAGAACCATATTTCTATTTCCTGATTGTGCAGTTATAGTTATATTTAATGGTCCACCACTTACTGTGAATGAATAATAGCCAATTCTTCTCCAGTTTGTTCCTCCACAAATATTTGTATTTATACTTTGTGTTAAACTTGTTGAGGTATCACAAGTTCCATTTATTGTTAAGTTTTCTGAAGCTGCACAAGTTGCACCCTGAGCTGATATTTTATTTGAGAATATAACCGAAAGGCATAAAATAATAAATAAAAATTTGGTTCTCTTTAGAAAAAGGATAGGACAGTTACTTCCTATTGATATTTTTCTCATTTTTTATAGTTTTTTAGTTAGATTTCACAAATATATTTTTTTTTGTTAATCAGAAGTTTGATTTTTAATAAATTGTTAATAAATTATTATTAAATATAGATATAATGCATAAATAATCGATGAAGTGTATTTTTTATTTTATTTTGATATGGAATTTATGTAGAAAATACTTTTTTAAATAAAAAGAGGCTTGTGAAATTTCACAAGCCTCTTTTAGATAAATTATATATGATTAATATATAATTTTTTTATCAATAATAATACCATTATTAAGTTCAATTTTCAAAAGTAACGTACTGTTGTTTTTTTGTAAGTTGTTTAACTTAAACTCGGTAGAATCAATATTCTGGTATGTTTTTATTATTCTTCCTAATAAGTCATGCACTTGAATAGACTTGATGTTTTCTATTGAAGAATATATTGTAACATCCTCATTTGATACTACCATTAAGTTGTTTGTTAATGCAACATCATCTTGTGACAGTCTAGAAGAATTATATAAAAGTACAAATCTGTCTTCATCTCTTCCAATTATTCCCGTAAATGTATATGGAGCAGTTTTTAAGTCATGTATTATACCTAATTGTTTGTCTTCAAGATAAATGTTTTGATTTGTGTCGCCAAATAACCCATCTGCATTAGAAATTGCAATTGTGTAAATTCCATTTTGAGGAATTGAAACACCAAGAATTACTTCGTCATTTTGATTAAAAGGTAAACTTCTTCCTTGAATTATTAACTCTTGACTTTCTGCAATTGAATATATTTCAAAATTAGTTTTTATTCCTTGAGCAATTGCATCATATTCATTATCTAAATTGTTAGTTGCATTTGATACATATCCAACTAGGGTTGTAATACTTGTGCTAGAAGGAGAGATAAGGTCAAGCCAAATTCTATTTCTTTCTATTCCGTTTTCACTTCTGTAAAATTGATCATTTCTATGAGCATTACTTCTCATAGTGTTGTTGAATACTGCGTTTTCAGTAGTTGATGCAGCGTTGTTCATCAATACAAAGAATCCTTGTCCGGCACCAATTTTTCCATCAAAACCAGATTGTGTTCCACCAGTATTATTATAAGTTATATAATCTGCTGTTGTATAGTTTGAAACATAATTTTGGTAAAATGGTTGAGCAGTAGCTCCTGGAGCAGTACCATGAGTCCAGATCTTAACAAATCCATTAATGTTAGCGCTATTAGCTGCTAAAAAGTCAACTGCGTTTATTGCTGATGGGTAAGGGTTTCCAAGTAAGTTCCAGTTATCATCATCTGCCGTTACCATAGTTGTTGTTGGTCCCACATAAGGAGCTCCAACATATGTACTTCTAGTTATAGGTATAGTGATATTACCATTATTTGGAACACCGCTAAATGTACTAATCCCAGAAGAACCTCTAATGATATAACCTCTACCATTTGTCATAGCTCCTGAAGCTGATGCCCAATTTCCAAAGTTACTTGTGTAACCTGTAACGGTAGTTGGATTCCACATGTATCTATATATGCTAGACGGTGTTATACTATTTACACTAAACCCTGCAACTGGAGTTGACCAATATACATAATCTAATGCACTTGAAGTAACCGCGTTTCTTTTCATAGTTATTATACCAGTATTAACATTGTTATTAATTTGAATTAAACTTCCGCTATTTTCAATATTAAATATACCTCCAGCTGTTACTTCAACATAATCAGCAATTGTTAATGTGTTTGTTGGTTGTATTTGTAAATTCCCTAAGTTTTTAACCTGTAGAGTTTTACCAAAAGCATTATAGTTTGCTCCAAGAATATTTGAAGGATTTGTTGCAGTGACATCTGGTATGATTACACAAGTGTTAATTGTTGGAACTCCAACAGGTGACCAGTTGTTAGGATTGTTCCAATCATTATTAGTTGAACCTTTCCATACACTTGATTTATTTGTAATTGAAATTAATTTAGAAACAGGACAGCCGTTTCCTAATGTTGCACTAGCTGTGAAACTATAGCTAGGTAATTCTAATTGTGCAGCTGTTGGTTTAACATAAATTGTTGAAACGCTTTGTGCTACATATGGTATTGTACATGCTAAATCTATAAACGCTTGAACGCCTCCACTCCATGAAAATGTAGTGTTTAAAGGTCTAGTTCCATATACTTTTACATCATCAATAGCCCATCCATCACACCAAGCAGAACCTTGTAATTGATATCTGAATCTAAACATTACAGATGGTAATCCGGCATAAGCACTTGCGTTAATAACCACATCGTTAAATTGTCCAGCAAATCCTTGAGTTGATGTGTAACTTGCAAGGTTTGTCCAAGCGCCACCTCCATTTGTAGATACATCTACGTCTGCAAATTGTAGTGGTTCTCCAACATAATATGAAAAATAATGTCTAAAGCTTAAATACAAGTCAGAATATGCAGTAGTGTTTAAAACTACTGTTCTGATTTGAGTATCTTTTGGAGCAGGAGCAGCAAAATCTGAAACAGCTAAAGCAAATCGATTGCCAATTGTTCTAGATGTTATTGCAGGTTTCCATACAGCCCCTGTTGGTACATATGGACTAGTTCTATTTGTCCATTGCGTATTTGCATCTGCTGCTACGTTTGTTCTGGTTAAAACCCCAAAACCACCGCCTTCAAAACTCTCATCAACTAGGTAATCTATAACGACATCTCCAAGTGCTGCAATAGTTACAACGTTATTCTCTCCACAAACTTCTGGTGTAGAAGGCGTGACATTAATAGTTGTTGTAGGGTTTATTATTGCTTTTACTTCAGTTCTATACCATGATTCACATGTTCCATTCCAAGCAGTAACGTAGTAACTTGTGTTTGCTGAAATTGATGGTGTTGTCCATGAAGTTGTTGCAGAAGTTCCAACTAACGAGCCACCTGTTCTAGCGCTGTAATAACGATATTGTGTAGTTCCAGCAGTACCATTTGCAGTAACATTTACTGTTCCTGTATCACATCTGCTTCCGTCAACTACACTTGTTATGTTTACGGCGCAATCTGCTACAACGGTTAATCTATAATCTTCCGCTTCTCCAGTTGCTAAATTTCCACAAGGACCAAAAGTTTGAGATGCTTCAAATGACCTCATACGTATTCTGTAATTCCCTGGTAAAGTTCCTCCTGGGATTACAAATCCTGCAGAGCCCGCAATAGTTTGTACACCACCAGTTGTATAAACTAATTCTGGTGCTGCATCAGTAAAAGTACCATCGTTATTCCAGTCTACCCATACTTTTACAAATTGTCTTGAAATGGCTAATCTGTAGTCTAAAGTTACCCCACCTCCTGGAATTTGCGTAACTGGAGGAATTGCAGTATAATCAGCATAGCCTGTTGCGGCTCTGCCAGTAGTCATATTTGTAATATTTGTAATATAGCCCGTAGTAGAAACATCGTCAATATACCTTGTGCTGGTTGTAGATGTTGGGATGCAATAATCTACAAGTCCAGTTGTGACGTTTCCTGTTAATGGAGAAGGTATCAAGTATAGTGGACCACCAGAACATAAACTATTAAAAGAATATATGTAAAAATAATATGTTGTTAAGCTTGTTAGTCCAGTTACTGAAAACGATGTATTTGAATCGTTATCAACAACTGTGTATCCAGCTGCGATTGTACTTCCAATTGCATAAGTTGTTCCGTTTACCGGGCCAGCGGGTGCTACTGGATTTGTACTCATTACAACTAAATAATTATCTGGTGCAGGGCTTGCAGCTGTAAAAGAACCTGATAAAATAGTTGCTTGAGCAGTTAATGCTAAGGCAGTTGGTTGTGCAGTAGGTGCTAAACAAGGTGAAGGATCAATAATATTAAGTGTATAATCTTCGGCCTGTCCATAACCTGCTCCAGTTTGACATGCATCAGTTGAATATGCGTTATAACGCTTCATAATACGCATTCTTGTAGTTCCAGTATTTGCTCCTGCTGGGATTGTTATAGGAAGTGTAACAACACCAGTCGTAGTGTTTACTATAGTTCCTAAATCAAAACTTTCACCGGCATCTAAAAAGTCACCATCAATATTCCAATCTACATAAGCTCTTATGTAATTTGTAAAAGCACCACATGTATTGCCTGTTACGGATAAGCTATAAATAGACGATTTTATTACTGTAGTACTTGTTGCTGAAAAATTTTCATATTGTAATCCTGCACCACAAACATTTGCAGAATTGTTATTAATTGTATTAAAAGTAACATTGCTTATTGGTTCTACTCCAGTTGTAAATGTTGGGGTACAGTATGCTAAAGCACAAGGTGATGCAGCAGTTGTAAGAGAAAAAGTTGCAGATGTTATGGCATTACCACAAGCATTTTTAGCTACTATTCTCCAAAAATAGGTTGTACTGGCAGCTAAAGCTCCGGTAGTATATGAATTAGTAAGAACGGTTGCTGTTACAGATCCAGGAACACTACCTGCACCAAAATATACATCATAAGACGTTGCACCTGCTGAAGCTCCCCATGAAATACTAGAAACTGCACCACCACCTGCATAACAGACACCTGTTGCTCCATCTGTTGGAGTAGGAGTGGTTACAGTTGCTGGTAAAGGATTTACTGTTAAAGCTGTTGAAGCTGTACATGTTCCAATTGAATATACTACAGTTACAGTTCCGGCTGTAACCCCAGTTGCTACCCCTCCTGCAGAAATTGTTGCCGAACCAGTTCCATTAGTTATCGACCAAGTTCCTCCACCAACTCCATTTGTAAACGCAGGAGTGTTTGCTCCAGGACATACAGTTGAAGCTCCGCCTGCAATAGCTGCAGGAGTTGGGTTTACAGTGAAAGTTGCTGCTGATGTAGCAGAACCACTAGGAGTGGTTATTTGAACCGTTCCTGTTGTACCATTACCTACAGTAACGGTAACTGTAGTAGCGGTATTGCCCGTTATTGTTGCAGCAGTGCCTCCTATAGTTGCTAAAGTAGCACCAGTTAAATTAGCGCCAGTAATGGTTAAAGATGAGCCAACACAGCCATTAGCAACCCCTAGACTAGTAATGGTTGGTGGAGGTGGTGGTGTCCATGTAAAAGTTCTACCAGTATTTGGGTATGCATTACTTCTTGTTCTACAAGCAGAATTATTTGCTCCACCAGCAGTAGTATTGTTGTCCCAAATTGTATTTGAAGTTAAACTTCTATTATTGAAATCTGTATTTGCAGTACCTCTTAGTCCTACTTGAACAGAGTAAACAGTGTTAGTAGCTGGAGCACACGCTCCGTAAACGATGTTTATTATGTTGGTGGTTTCGTTTAGTCTTATCTGAAAATTAAAATCACCTGCAATTGCCCCGCCGCTATATCTTCTTGCATTGTTCCATTGTGCAATAAAAATTCTATTTGGAGCCGAACCAGTTGTTGTGTATGTTATAGTAGAAGCGTTAGATATTAAATCAAAGCCTATGGCACTAATTGTCCCATTGTATCCAGTTCCTGAAGAAATTGGAGTGAATAAGTTGTTTGCAGAAAGAGTTGCTCCAAAAGTTATATATCCGTTTGAATTAATAGAACAAGTTGTATAGTTAGTTCCGTTAAAATTAAAGGTAAATCCTAATGGAATTGTGTTGGTAGTTACTGCGTCATCCCATCCCGATGCATGAGCTGTTGTTCCACCTTCAGATGTGTAAGTTCCTGCAGATTCAGAAAAAGTATAGTTTGCTACTTGTGCATAATTCATTTGAATCCCAAAAAAGATAAATAAAAAGACAACAAATGTTTTAAATGAAGCAATAGATTTTGAGATAAAATCTGTTGTAGAATCTGTTATTTTATTACGACAGATTGAAGTAGTGTATTTTTTTATCATATTTTTAATGATTTGCTTAAAACTTTTATAAAAAGTACAGTAAATATATATAAATATATAATAATTATTTAATTTAAGGTAGAAAAAATGTAATAATTGTTAATTGTAACAAAATAATGTAAAATTGTGATTTTTAATACATTATGCTTTGGTTGAAAAATATTTAAATAAGTTTTGTGAGGTTAGAAAAAATAGTATATATTTGTTTTGTTACTAATTCTAAATAATTGACTATGAAAAAATTACTACTCACTTTAGCTTTAACAGCTGGTTTTTCATCTCTTTGCTTTTCGCAAATGTATGTAAGTCCTAGTAGTTACGTGTTTGTAAACGATCAGTTTGTTTATGTTACACAAGATGTAAATTTAGATAATACAGGTAATTTTTATTTAAGAAATAAATCTCAACTTTTGCAAGGTTCAGCTGGTGCTGGTGCAAATAGAGGTTTAGGTAATTTGTCTATTTTCCAAGAAGGTACAGTAAATAATTTTCAATACAATTATTGGTGTTCACCAGTTGGTGTTCCTGCCGCTGCTGTTGGAAACGCTAATTTTGGTATAACAAGATTGAATAGGCCAACTACTTTAACAGCTAGTACTGCGGCTACAATATTAGGTCCTAGTGCATTAGATGGTGTTTCTTCACCGTTATCTATTGCTCCAAGATGGATATATACATTTACAACTTCAACCACATATGCTCAATGGAATGCTATTGGTTCTGCATCTGCAATTGCTCCTGGTTCTGGTTTTACAATGAAAGGGACTTCAGGTAGTGATGCCGTAGTTGCTGATGCAACAGAAGGTGTTCAGAATAATACAGGAAGTGCACAAAGATATGATTTTAGAGGTTTGCCAAATGATGGGACTATTTCTAGTGCTGTTTCTTTAAATAATTTTACTTTAGTAGGGAATCCTTACCCAAGTGCAATTGATTTAAATTCTTTTTTATTAAATGCTGGGAACGCTGCCGTGACTGATGGTACAGCTTATTTTTGGGAACAGGTAGTTGTTAATTCACATTTTATTGCAGCATATCAAGGGGGATATGGTACTTATACTCCAGGAGGTGGTTATGTTAATGCTGCATTTTGGAGTTATGATGGTGCTGGTTCACAGACTGTTCCTGCTGGTGTTGGGTCTGCTTTTGCAAGAAGATTTACGCCTGTAGGTCAAGGGTTTATGGTAAGAGGTACTGCGCCGGGTTCAGTTTCAATGAGAAATTCATTTAGAACTTTTGTTAAAGAAGGAGGAACTTCACAATTTGCTAGAACGGCATCAGGAGATTCAGAATATTATGACGAAATTCCTAATGTAGCAGGTATTGATTATACACAAGTTAAACGCGGATATGCTCCTCAACTTAGAATTAATGCTATGTTTAATGATGGTGGTGTTCGTCCAACTGCTTTAGGTTTTGATGATGCTGCTACAGATGGTTTTGATCATGGAATGGACGGAAGGTCTCCTTCAAATGAGTCAGCTGAATTTTATTATATTCTTAACGATCAGCCTCATGAGTATGTAATGAATATTACTAAATTTGATGTTGATAAAAGAATTCCTGTTGGTTTTAGATGTGCTTCACAAGCTAATTTCAAAGTACAAGTAGTGGATGTTATGTATGGTTTTGATGCTAATCAAAAAGTGTATATGCATGATAAAGAGACAGGTATTTATTATGATATTAAAGACAGTATGTTTAATATGACATTACCAGCTGGAGATAATAGAACACGTTTTGAAATCACATTTAAAAACTTTGTTGATGTATTAGGTACTGATGATACTGCATTAGATTCATTTCAAGTGTTTCAAAACAATAATAATTCAATGTTAACTGTTGTTAATACTATGAAAAAAGATGTAACTTCATTGAGTTTATATGATGTGACAGGTAAAATTGTTGTTAGTAAATTAAATTTAGGTAAATCTGAACAATATGAAATATCAACTTCTGGTTTAAGTGATGGAATCTATATTGTTAAGTTAAGTACTAGAGATAATTTATCAATTGATAAAAAGGTTTCTATTTATAGAAAATAAAATAAAATATAATTATAAAAAGCAGCTTAGCAATAAGCTGCTTTTTTTGTTTTATAAGATGATAGAGCAGATATTGAATATAGAAAATAAGAATATTGCGTTATATATTATGCGCGATGATTTATTACATCCGCTTATTTCTGGAAATAAATACCGTAAATTAAAATACAATTTAATTGAGGCAAAAAAAATAAATGCAAAATCCATAATAACTTTTGGAGGTGCTTATTCAAATCATATTTTGGCTGTAGCAGCTGCTGGTAATGAATATGGATTTAATACAATAGGAATTATTAGAGGTGAAGAATTAGAAGATAAGGCAGGAGAAAATCCTACATTAGAGTTTGCTAAAAAACTTGGAATGAAATTTATTTTTATTACTCGAGAAGAGTATCGAAATAAAAATAATAAGGGTTTTTTAAAGAATTTAATTTCGATGGAGGATAACTATTATGTTATTCCAGAAGGAGGTACAAATAAATTGGCTATAAAAGGTTGTGAGGAAATACTAACGAAAGATTTACATCATTTTACACATGTTTGCTGTGCTGTTGGAACCGGAGGAACTATAACTGGAATTATAAACTCTTCACATGATTCTCAAAAAATACTTGGATTTTCTTCTCTTAAAGGTGATTTTCTTTCTGAACAAATTAGTAATTTTGTTTCCAAGAATAATTGGAAAGTTATTACTGATTATCATTTTGGTGGATATGGAAAGGTTAATGATGAATTAATTACTTTTATGAATTCGTTTTATGAAGAAACTCATATACCTTTAGATCCTGTTTATACTGGTAAAATGGTGTATGGTGTAACTGATTTATTAAAGAAAGATTATTTTCCAGAGAATGCAAAAGTATTAATAGTACATACTGGTGGTTTGCAAGGAATAAAAGGGATGAATGATTTTTTGAGAAAGAAAAATAAAGAAATTATAAATTATGATGTTTAAGAAGGTACTTTTTTTGGTTTTTACTATTTTGATTGTAAGCTGTAGTTCAAAAAAACCTGTCGTAAGGACTGTTTCAAGGCCTGTGGCTAAAAATACTCGTACAGTTCACGCTAAAAAGCAAATTTCTAAAGAGGTTATTAAGACTAAAGAGGAAACAGTTTTGGTTCAGTCTAAGGAAACAAACTCTTCTGAAGAATTGGTGGCAACCTCAAAAGTCTCAACAACTACTGATGATGTGAGATTATATATTGATAGTTTTAAAGAAGTGGCTAAATTTAATATGAAAGAGCATGGAATCCCTGCGAGTATTACACTTGCTCAAGGGGTTTTAGAGTCAGGTGCAGGAAAAGGAAGATTGAGTACAATAGCAAATAATCACTTCGGAATTAAATGCCATACAGGTTGGACAGGAGAATCTGTTTCACATGATGATGATGCTGCACAAGAATGTTTTAGAAAATACAGTGATCCATCAGAGTCATATAAAGATCATTCACTTTTTTTAACGTCAAGAAGTAGGTATAATAGTTTATTTAAATTAGATAAAGGAGATTATAAATCTTGGGCAAAAGGATTAAAAGCAGCCGGTTATGCAACTGACCCTAAATATCCAGATAAATTAATTGGAATAATAGAGAGATATCAGTTATATGAATATGATAACGAAGTTTTGAATCGTGATTATCAGTTTCAGCCAGAAATTATTAAAGAAAATAATGAATTTTTTCACATTGTTCAAAAAGGAGATACTTTGTATTCTTTATCTAGAAAGTATGATTTAACGGTTGAAGATTTAAAAAAGTTGAATAATATGAATGATAATGCATTGTCAATTGATCAAAAAATTAAAATTAAATAATGTTGTACAAAAGAAGTAGCGAATTATTTGTTGAGGCAAATAAAGTTATACCTGGTGGTGTTAATTCGCCAGTTAGAGCGTTTAAAGGTGTAGGAGGAACTCCAATTTTTATAAAAGAAGCAAAAGGAGCTTATTTGTATGATGAAGATGGTAATAAATTTATAGATTATATCAATTCATGGGGGCCTATGATTTTGGGTCATGCTTTTGAACCAGTTGTAAATGCAGTTATTGAAAAGGCGAAAAAAGGCACTTCTTTTGGAACGCCTACGGAGCTTGAGACTAAGATAGCTGAGTTGGCAGTTTCTATGGTTCCAAATATAGATAAGATAAGATTTGTAAATTCGGGTACTGAAGCATGTATGAGTGCTATAAGATTAGCCCGAGGATACACTAAAAAAGATAAAATTATTAAATTTTCAGGATGTTATCATGGGCATTCCGATTCTTTTTTAATTGCTGCGGGAAGTGGTTTAAGTACTTTTGGAGTACCAAATAGCCCAGGAGTTACTCATGGAACAGCAAAAGACACATTATTAGCAAATTATAATGATATTGAAAATGTAAAATCATTATTTGAAGCCAATAAAAATGAAATTGCGGCTATCATAATAGAGCCTGTTGCAGGGAATATGGGATGTATACCGCCAAATAATAATTTTTTAAGTGATTTAAGGGCTGTTTGTAATGAGAATGGCGCATTACTTGTTTTTGATGAAGTAATGACTGGATTTAGGCTTGCTAAAGGTGGAGCTCAAGAATTGTATAGAGTAAATGCAGATATAGTTTGTTTTGGTAAAGTTATTGGAGGTGGTTTGCCTGTAGGTGCATTTGCTGCTCGTAATGAAATAATGAATTGTTTATCGCCTATAGGACCTGTCTATCAGGCAGGAACATTATCTGGAAATCCTTTAGCAATGGCTGCTGGGTTAGAAATGTTGAAGAATATTAATCAAGATAATGAGCTCTTTTCTAGATTAGAAGACAAGACGAAGTATCTTGAACAAGGGATTAATGAAAAATTGGTAAACAATAAAATTGACTTTACAATTAATAGAGTTGGCTCAATGATATCTGTACATTTTGATAAGAATAAAGTGTATGATTTTGAAACGGCTAAACAAGGTGATAATGATACTTTTAAAAAGTTTTTTCATGGATTGCTTTCAAAAGGTGTTTATATAGCCCCTTCTGCATATGAAACGTGGTTCATAACGGATGCGTTAACCTATGAAGACTTAGATTATACTATTAAATGTATTGATGAAGTAACTAAAGAATTTAAATAAAAAAATCCCAATCTATAGATTGGGATTTTTTTATTTTAGAGTCATTTTTTTAAGTAATGCTTTGTTTTTGCTTAGTTTTAAAAATTGCTCTTTACCTAAAACTGATTCAAGCTTAGAAGTTGTTTTTCTTTCTAATATTATTTGAGCTTCCTCACCTTTTTCTTCAGCTAGTGACTTGTGTTTAAAAAGAAGTACATTATATAATTCTGTAGAAGTTTCAGTGTCAATTTTAAGATATTCACTTAACGCTTTAATATCGTTTTCTACAAGAACTTGTACATTGTCTTTACTTGTCTCTTGAGCATTAGTCGAGAGACTAAAAGCAAATAGCAAAATAAATAAAGAAATAATTTTTTTCATTTTTTGATTTTTTATAGTTATAGTAAAACAAAAATAGATTAAAATTATGTTGTAACCAAATAAAGATATTAATTACTCTTTTGGTTCTATTTTTCTTCCTTTTTTGTGCATTCTTTTCGGTTTGCTGTCTTTCAATTTCTCAAATTTTGACATTTGTTCAGGCGTAAGAATTTTTTTTAATTTTGCTTTCATTTCAATTTGCTTGTCAAGCATTTTGTTTTTCATTTCAAATCGTTCATCAGCGGTTGGTTTTTCTCCTTTTTCTTTTTTTTCTTTCATTTCTTTTTTCTTCTCTTCCATTTTTTTTACTTCTTCAAGAAATAAAACTTTTAATTCTTGTTGTTGTTTAGTGTTTAGATCTAACTCTAGAGTCATTTTCTTAACTTTCAATTCTGTTCTTTGTTCAGTAGTTAATTCGTCTCTTTTTTGATTCTTTTCTTGAGCAATTGCTAAGAATGAGAAAGATAAAAGCGCTGCTAAAAATAATTTTTTCATATGATTAATTTTTTAATTGTTTATATGCTTAAGACAATCAAAATTTACAAAGGTTTAATTGTTGTGAGAGTTTTATAAAAAAAAAGTACATTCTATGTAGAATGCACTTTTTAAAATAATATGTTATTAGGTTTATTTTCCTAAGTATTCGGCAATTTTATTTTCACCATCTACTTTTATTTTCATTAAACCGTGTTTGCTGATTCCTTTGCTTGCAGCATCCCATTTTTTTCCACTTAAATCGGATTTTATTTTTAAATCACCTATTGAAATTCCTTCGTTTATTTTTAAGATTTCGATAATGTGTTTTTCATCCTCCGTTAATTCTGGACCTTTTTTCTCAGGGCGCATTTGTGGGAAGAATAATACTTCCTGAATTGATGCATTATTAGTTAAAAACATAATTAGTCTGTCCATTCCAATTCCTAATCCAGAGGTTGGAGGCATTCCATATTCTAATGCTCTTAAAAAGTCTTCATCTATTATTCCGTTTGCTTCGTCATCTCCTTTTGCGGCTAGAGCCATTTGAGCTTCAAAACGTTCTCTTTGGTCAATTGGGTCATTCAATTCAGAATAAGCATTTGCTATTTCTTTACCGCAAACCATCAATTCGAAACGCTCTGTTAACTCAGGGTTGTCTCTATGTGCTTTACATAATGGTGACATTTCCTTTGGATAATCAGTAATAAAGGTTGGTTGAATAAAGTTTCCTTCACATTTTTCGCCAAAGATTTCATCAATTAACTTTCCTTTACCCATTGTTTCATCAACTGCAATTCCCATTCCTTTGGCGGCATCAAATAATTCAGCTTCAGTTTTTCCAGAAATATCAAATCCTGTAAATTTTTTAATTGCATCAGTCATGGTAACTCTTGCGTATGGGGCTTTAAAGCTTACTTTATGTTCTCCAAAAGTAGCATCGCTAGTTCCATTCACTTCATTAGCACAATATTCTAATAAGTTTTCGGTAAATTCCATCATCCAGTTGTAGTCTTTATACGCTACATAAATCTCCATCGCTGTAAATTCAGGATTATGTGTTCTGTCCATTCCTTCATTACGGAAATTCTTAGAAAATTCGTAAACACCATCAAAGCCACCCACGATTAATCTTTTTAAGTATAATTCGTTAGCAATTCGCATGTATAAAGGAATGTCTAAGCTGTTGTGATGTGTCATAAATGGGCGAGCAGCTGCTCCTCCAGGAATTGATTGTAAAACCGGGGTCTCAACTTCCATATAACCAGCTTGGTTAAAGAAACTTCTCATTGCTGTAAATAGCTTAGTTCTTTTTACAAAAACTTCTTTAACTTGTGGGTTTACAACTAAATCTACATAACGCATTCTGTATCTTAATTCTGGATCAACAAAAGCATCATGTGTATTTCCTTCTTCGTCCTTTTTTGGTAGGGGTAAAGGGCGTAGTGTTTTACTTAAAAATGTAAATTTATTTACTCTTATCGATTTTTCTCCAACTTTAGTCAAAAACAATTCGCCTTCAATTCCAATGAAATCTCCTAAATCGGTAAGTTTTCTAAAAACCTGATTATACATTGTTTTATCTTCTCCAGGGCAAATTACATCTCTATTAAAGTATAATTGAATTCTTCCTTCACTATCTTGTAGTTCAACAAAAGAAGCTTTTCCCATGTCTCTGTCGCTCATGATTCTTCCCGACAAGATAACGTGTTTGCCTTCTTCGAAATTATCTTTAACCTGTTTTGAAGTATGGTTAACAGGAAATAAGTCTGCTGGATAAGGATTGATTCCTAATTCGCGCAAACTGTTTAATTTTTCTCTTCTGATTATTTCTTGTTCTGAAAGCTGCATAAATTTGATTTTTAAAAGTGCAAAGATAGGTATAATTTAAAAATTACCAATTTGAAAATTTCAAGTATATATAAATATATCAGGCGTGATTTTTCTGTTAGTTTTTTTAGTAGAGTGTTCTATTTTTTTAAATGATGTTGTTTCGGTTCAGTGTAGATGGTAATCTTTTTGTACATTTGACGAGATTATAAAAATATAAAAATGAAAAAAAGAAGGCTTTTGATTTTGTTACTTTCTTTGACGTTAACGAGTTGTGTTGTTAAAGAAAGTTTGATTTTTTACCAAGATAATTCTGGAAAATTAACCCATGAAATTAACTTGTCAAAAATGATGGAATTCGCTGGCGATAAAATGGGTAGTGATTCTGGTAAAAAAGCCAAGAAGAAAGATAATGTTTCAAAAGATATCGACTCTATTTTTTCTTTTAAAGAGATATATGCCGAAAAAAAAGATAGTATTTCTAGATTGCCGTTAGAAGAGCAAGCTAGATTAAAAAAAATGGAGCGTTATTCGGGAAGATTAATTATGAATGAAGATCAAAAAAAGATGGAAATTCAATTTTTTGCTGAATTTAAAAATCCTCGTGAGCTTCAAGATTTAGTATCTCCTATAAATGGTCTGTCGCAAATGAATCCTTCTGCCTCTCAAATGGCTAGTGAAGCTCCTAAAAATGATGGAATTACAAGTTACTCTTTTGATGGAAGGAAATTTAAAAAGATAGTTACACTAAAGCCGAGTGACAATATAAAAGAAGAATTTGAAACAATTAAAAAAGCGGTAAATGAAGAAGCTGAGATTGAGGAAGAAAATTCAGATGGTTTTACGAATGAGTTGACTGGTGAACTTTCAGACTCTTTTAAAATGCTTTATAGCGAATCTTCTTATGAAATGACAGTAAGTTTTCCTAAAAAAATTAAAAAAGTGTCAATCTCAAATTCAACAATTTCGCCTGATGGAAAATCTGTTACAATTGTTTTTCCAATGGAGAATTATATGGAGAGTAAAGACATGAATTTTGAAATTGAATTAGAATAATGAATAAAAATATACAACTTCAAGATTTAGGCAATAAAGACTACAAAGAAACTTGGGATTACCAAGAAAAGCTTTTTAAAGAAATTGTTGATTTAAAAATTCGAAACAGAAGAG
>JBEDTP010000137.1:0-16209 GCA_040119075.1 Flavobacterium sp. | reverse complement strand
AGCATCCACATGTGTATACATTAGGTAAAAGTGGCGATTTTTCCAATTTATTGCTTTCAGAAAAACAATTAGCAGATAAAGGAGCTACTTTTTATAAAATCAATAGAGGTGGAGATATTACTTATCACGGTCCAGGCCAAATTGTTGGTTATCCAATTTTGGATTTAGAAAACTTTTTTACTGATATTCATAAATATTTACGTCTTTTAGAAGAATCTATAATTTTAACTTTATTAGAATACGGGATTAATGCTACACGAAGTGAGGGGGAAACGGGAGTTTGGCTTGGGGTAGGAACTCCTTTTCCTAGAAAAATATGCGCAATGGGTGTCCGTGCATCTCGATGGGTTACTATGCATGGGTTTGCATTGAATGTAAATGCAGATTTGGGTTATTTTGATAATATAATTCCTTGTGGTATTAAAGGTAAGGCAGTTACTTCTTTAAATGTTGAATTAGGTATTGAAAAAGTAGATGAACAAGAAGTTAAAAATAAAATAATAAATCATTTTTCTGTTCTATTTGAAGCAGAAGTCATAAATTAAATGTCAAGGGTTAATTGTTCAGGCAATAGTCTGAAAGATTTTCTATGGTATTTGGTTGTTCCATATTTTCTTATTGCTTCTCTGTGTTCTTTTGTTGGGTAACCTTTATTTTGTTTCCAATTGTACATTGGAAATTCTTCGTGAATTTTATTCATATAAGCGTCTCTATATGTTTTAGCTAAAACAGAAGCCGCTGCAATACTCATGTATTTACTATCTCCTTTAATTATTGTTGTAAATGGAATGTTTTTCAGGGGTTTAAATCTATTTCCGTCTACTATAATGTGTTTGGGTTTGGGGTCTAATTTAAGAATTGACTCCTGCATTGCTAAAATAGATGCGTTTAAAATATTAATTTCATCTATAATTAAAGGCTCAATATGAGTTACTCCAAAAGAAATAGCTTGTGAAATAATTAATGGTTTTAAGTTTTCTCTAATTTTTTCTGAAATTTTTTTTGAGTCATTTAATAAGTCCAATTTAAAATTTTCAGGAAGTATTACAGCGGCAGCAGTTACAGGTCCAGCAAGACATCCTCTTCCTGCTTCGTCGGTTCCGCACTCTATAGTTTTGTCTTTATAACATTTACTTAACATCTTTATTTTTTGTCAAAAATATAATTTTTAACGCAACCTTGGTGCGAATAATGTATCTAATAAGTAAGATTGTTTCGTAAATTATAAGTTTAGCGCTAAAAAATTTAACAAAATTAATTACGAATATTCCGTAGTTTTATTTGGTTATTTAAGAAATAATTAAGAAGTTTGCGAAATAACTAACTCAAATAAATTTAATATGAGATCGAAGTTTAAATGGATTTTTACGCTTATTATGGCGTTTTCAATGCAGTTTTCGTTCGCGCAAGAGAAAACTGTCACAGGTGTAGTGTCTGATGCATTAGGTCCTTTAGGAGGGGCTAACGTAGTTGTTCAAGGAACAACAAATGGTGCTACAACAGATTTTGATGGAAATTATTCTATCAAAGCAAAACAAGGTGATGTATTAGTGTTTACATACACTGGTATGAAAAAAACTACAGCTACTGTAGGAGCATCAAACAAAATAGACATGGTTATGCAAGAAGATATTCTTACAGGAACTGAGGTGGTTGTTATTGGTGCTATGGGTATTAAGAAAAGATTTGATCAGTACACGTCTTCTCTTCAATTAGTAAAGGCTGAGGAATTAACTCAAGCGGCTAACCCTAACGTTGTTCAATCTTTAGCAGGTAAAGTTTCTGGTTTGCAAATTAACACTACTAATAATGGTGTAAATGCAACGACAAGAATCGTTTTACGTGGTAATAGATCTATTTCTGGTAATAACCAAGCTTTGGTTGTTATTGATAATGTTATTTCTAGTGCAACGGTTTTACAATCTTTGGCTCCTGAAATCATTGAGTCTACTAACGTCTTAAAAGGTCCTCAAGGAGCGGCTTTATATGGTGAGCAAGGAGTAAATGGTGTAATTGTTGTTACTACTAAAAGAGGTACTAAAGAAGGTAAATTAAGAGTTTCTGTTAATTCGGCTATGGATTTTGAAGAAGTTTCTTTTATTGCTCAAAGACAAAGACGTTATGGTCAAGGTTGGAATGGTACTCATGTTTCTTATGAAAATGGTGGATGGGGTGCTGAATTTGACGGTGTTGTAAGACCTGTTGGTTTGGCTCAAGCAGATGGTTCGTATATTATGGCTCCATATTCATCTATTAAAGATAATATCAAAGAATTTTTTGGAACAGGTACTGTAATGCAAAACGGTGTATCAATCAGTGGTGGTAACCCTGAAGATGGTTATGTATTATTATCTGCAAATAGACAAAATACTGAGTTTGTTGTTGATAAAGACAGATTAGATAGAAATACATTCTTGTTTAGAGCAGGAAAAAAATTCGGAAAATGGACTGTTGATGGTAATGTGAATTATATTACTTCTAAAACACAAACTACTTCTTCAAATTTATTTACTGAATTATTACAAACAGCTACTAATATTCCTGTAGAGCGTTTTGAGAATTCTGGAAACTCTGGTCACTGGACTTCTTATTATAGAAACCCATACTGGATGAGAGATAATATCAGAAATATTAATCGTTCTGATGTTATGAGAGGTATTGCTACTTTAAATTATGAAGTTAACAAGCATATTAATTTTAATTATGTTACAGGTGTTACTTTTAGTCAAGCAAATGCTATTTCTTATACAAATGAATATATAGATTTATTACAAGTTGGGGGTGGTAATCATACTACGATTTCTTCTTTTGATACGTCTAACCAAAATGGAAGAACTTTTTATGGAGACTTTATGGTTAACTTTGATTATATGTTAACTGATAAAATCTCATTTAAAGCGAATGTTGGAAACAATGTTCAAGATACTATGAGTCAATTTACTAGTGTTGGAGGAGATAACTTAACAGTTCCTGGTTATTATAATATTGATAACATTACTGGTGATCCTAGAAGAAGTAATAGTTACTTTAGACAAAGACAATTTGCTTTCTTTGCAAACGTTGATTTTGGTTTAGGTAATGGAGAAGAAGGTGAAGAATATTTAAATTTAAACCTTACTGCTCGTAATGATTGGAATTCTAAATTTAAAGATGGTGTTCAAGATAATTATTTCTACCCATCTGTTGGTTTATCATTTATTCCTACAAAAGCATTTGATGGTTTAAAAAATAATAGTACTTTAAATTATGCAAAAGCATTTGTAAATTATGTTAAAGTTGGTAATGCAACTAGTTTGGGTACTTATGGTTTAAATAATGTTTACAGCTCAGCTTCTGGGTTTCCTTTTGGAGGTTTAAATTCGTTTAGCCCTGATCAAACGCCTACTAGTCCAGGTTTAACACCTGAGTTTATGGCAACAAATGAGTTTGGTTTAAATTTAGGTTTATTTAATGATAGAATTACACTTGAAACGTCTTTCTATACAACAAAAACTACAGATTTAATTACGAATCAATCTACATCTGCAGCTTCTGGTATTACTAATTTGTTAACAAACATTGGTCAAATGACTACTACTGGTTTTGAAATTGATTTTGGATTTACTCCAATTAAATCAACTGACTTTGGTGGTTTAGGATTGAAGTGGGAAAATCGTTTAGCATATTCAACTTCAAAATCTGTTGTTGATAAAGTAACTGATCAGTCTGATGAAATTGCATTAGTTAACTTTACTGGTACAGGTGTTGGTATTTTTGCTACTAAAGGAGAAGAATTTCCTTTAATTAAAGGTATTGCTTACCAAAGAGATGATCAAGGTAGAGTTTTAATTGATCCAACGAATGGTAATCCATTAAGAACTAATAACTATGAGATATTAGGTAAGTCTACTCCAGATTATATCATTAACTATAACACTGCTGTTGAGTTTAAAGGTATAAGATTAGCTGCTGTAATGGATTATAGAACTGGTCACCAATTCTGGTCAGGAACTAAAGACTGGTTATCATGGTCTGGTCACTTATATGAGTCTGCTGAAAATGGAAGAAGTGGGTTTATTTTCCCTAACTCTGCTATAGAGACTTCTCCTGGAGTATATACTGAAAATACTTCAGTTGTTACTGGTGGTAATTCATATACAAGTTATTTAAATTACTTCTCTAATGAATATAGAGCGGTTGTTGAAAACTTTGTATTGGATGCTACAGCATTTAAAGTTAGAGAGTTGTCTTTAAGTTATTCATTACCTAGTAAGATTTTAGATAATACAGGAATGTCTTCTTTAAGATTAGGTGTGAATGCAAGAAATCCTTTCATTGTTTTACCTAAAGAAAATAGAGGTTATAATGATCCAGAACAATCAAGAACTAGTGGTAACGACCAAGGTTTAGCTGTTACAGGTCAATATCCTGCAACTAGAACTTTCGGTTTCTCAATTAATGCATCATTTTAATAAAAGATAGATATGAAAAGAATTAAATTAATATTGCCACTTATAGCGTTAGCGTTATTTTCGTGTGACAATTATTTAGATGTAAATGATTCGCCAAATGATCCATTAGCATCTCAAATTACGCCAAACTTATCAATTTCTGCTGCTCAAACATCTTCTTACTCGGTTTTAACGAGAAGAATGAATGAAATTGGTAACGTTTTTATGAACAACTGGGGTGCTAACGTAAATTCATTTACTGGTGGTTATGCTGAAGAATTCGGTATTACAATGAGTAATAATTTTTACGAAGACATCTGGAACTCTGTTTACAGAAATACGTATGAATATACAAACATAATTAACTATCCTTCTGCTGATTACGATCACCATAAAGCGATAGCTAAAATCCTTAAATCTTTCTATTTTCAATACTTAGTTGATTTATATGGAGATGTTCCTTATTCTCAAGCTCATTTAGGAGGTCTTAATACAACACCTGCTTATGATGATGACCAAGCAATTTACCGTGATTTAATCGTTCAGATTGATGATGCTATTAACTTAATTAACAATGCTCCATCTACAACTACTGTTGTCGGAAATGAGGATGTTATTATGGGTGGTGATATGAATGGTTGGATTAAATTTGCAAATACTCTTAAATTAAGAATATTATTAAGACAAGCTACTTTGGCTGAAACAGATGCTGCAACTGCAACTTACTTAACTACTGAATTTGCTGCTTTAGATAATACTTTTGTAGATTCAGATGTTACTATTAACCCTGGTTATTCTAATGCAAGTGATACTCAACAAAATCCATGGATAAACTTAATGTTTGAATTAGATGATGTTACTCAAAGAAATACTTACAGATTTAGAAGAGCTTCAGATTATATTGCTGGTCAATTAAACATTTCACCAACAGATCCACGTAGAGGTAGAATATTTACTCTTGTTGGTGGTCAGGTTGTTGGGGTTATTCAAGGTGATGCTTCTGCTCCAGATGGAACTGCTCCGGCTACTTTATCTGCTTTAGGACCTGGTCTTGTTAAAAATGCTGCACAAGATGGTTATATGATGCTTTTAGCTGAGAGTTTGTTGTTACAAGCTGAAGCTGTTGAAAGAGGTTATATTGCTGGAAATGCACAAGCTTTATACGATGCTGCAATTGCTGCTTCTATGAATGTTTTAGGTGCTACTGATGGTGGTTATACAGCTTCTGTTAATTTAATTAACGGTAAAGGTTATGCTGCAAGTACTGATAAAATTCAGGCAATTATGTACCAAAAAAGTATTTGTTTAAACGGTATCAACGGTGCTGAAATTTGGATTGAATACACTAGAACTGGATATATTAATAATATTCCAATGCCTATGGGTTCTTCTTCTCCAACTGGTGAAAAACCAATGCGTTTAATGTACCCTACATCTGAGTTAGCAAGTAACTCTGCAAATGTACCGGCACAAACTATAAACGATTCGTTTACAACAGCTCCTTTCTGGAAAAACTAATTAATAAATAAAAGAATTATGAAAAAAATATTAACGTTATTATTCGCTTCTGCTGCTTTTTTAGCATGTACAGACGATGATATCAAAGTAGAGCAAGACTTCTCTAACGGACCTAAGGTTCTTGGATTTTCTTCAAATTTTGAATCAGTTGCTTATTTCGAAGATTTAGGTGCTATTGAGCGTAATTTCCCAGTTAACATTTTAGGTAATGGTAACGGTCAATTATCAGATACAGATATCACTGTTTCTTATGAAGTAGATGCAGCTAGTACAGCTACTGAAGGTGTAGAATTTGATTTTGCTGATACTTCAGGAATGGTTACTATTCCTGCGGGTTCTACTTTTGGAATGTTTCCATTAATGGTAAATACTGGAGATTTAAACCCAACAGAAAAAACAGAATTAATCTTAAATTTAACTACTTCTTCAGCAGGTACTGTAGTTGGATCACAATATAATAGATTAAGAATTGTTTTTGTTGGTTGTCAAACTCAAATTGCTACTGCTGGTTCTCCAGGAAGTTTTACATGTACAATCGTTAGAAATGATGGTGCAACTGTTGTGAGACCAACTGAAACTGTTTCTTTAGTAGATATTAATACTTTGAAAACTACAACAACTGGTACTTGGGCTGCTGGAACAATTGCTCCAGATCAAGCATATAACTTCATAGATATTTGTGGAGATATTACTGTTCCAGTTCAAGGTTTATGTCAGGGTTACTATTCAAATCAAGTTTACGGTTTAACTTCAGACGGTACAGATGGAGAAGTTGATGATATCAACAATTTCAATGCTACTTATGAAATTACGTTTGCTGCAGGTAACAGACAATACACTAATACTTACGTTAGAAACTAAAAAAAATTGAAATATGAAAAAATTAAGTAATTTTAAATTTATTTTTGCTGTTGCAATTTTAGGTTTATTTGCTTCTTGTAATGATGATGAAGATGCAACATTAGAAAGAGGTATTAAGCCAATTGTAACTGCAGATCAAACTTCATTCTCAGTTACTGAGGGTGAAACGGCTACTGTTACTTTAACAACTAATACTATCTATAATAAAGATATGCAGTTTAAGTTAGAGTTAGTTGGTGGAACAGGTTCATTTACAGATTATACTACTTCTGGATCAGAAACTACAATTGATGATGGTTATGGAGTAATAGGTCATGCTATTGATTTTCCAGCTTTCGCTACAACTTTCTCTTTTGATATTACTCCAGTGTTAGACTTCTTACCAGAAGGAGCTGAAACTTTAGTTTTCAGATTTTACTCAATGGGTAATGCAAATGGATTAGTAGATGAGGCTTCTGAAACTATTACTATTAACGTTGCTAATGGTACTTCTGATGATGTTGTAACTGTTGTTGATTGGTCTCAGTCTTATAGAGATTCTTTTGGAACTTTACACGCTGGTGAGTATTTAGGAGCAGATGATTTAATGCACGAGTATTGTGATTATGATTTCGATTTAGAAATTTATGATTCAGGTTTCGGAATTTTAGCAACAAGTTATTCATCATGTCCTGAGACAGCTACTGTTTTCTCTACAGATCCTGATGATACTTATTATTTAGTTCCTAGTTTCTGGACAAATGCAGGTCCTTCAGCTCCAGCTGAAGAAATCAGCTTCAAAGTAAAAGTTACTATTTCTAAACCAGGTGTTTGGTTATATGAAACTGATTTTGATGATGTTTGGAATTCTACTGATGGTGGTGCAGATGAGGGTAACCCTGATGCTTACCAATTTGCAGGAATCTTAACTAAAACAGGTTCTACTTATTTATTAGAAGATTTAGATTCAAATGTTTTAGCTTCTGGTAGAGCTGCAAGTTTAAAATCAAGATTACCAAGAAAAGCTTCAAAATAATATTTTAAAGTTTATATAAATTAAAGAGCTACATTTATGTAGCTCTTTTTTTATTTATTTAATTCAACTACATTTGCTACTTTAAATTGTATGATGAAAAATTTGTTATTTTTTGTGTTTCTGTTTTTTTGTACTTCATTAGTTTTTTCTCAAGAGGATGAATTAGTGAAAAATGCTGAGAACTCTACAACAACTTCTTTGATTAAACCTTCTATTAATTTGTATAAAATTTATACAATTAATAAGGATACAACTTATGTAGATACAACACTATCAATTCAAAAAGAATATAAATACAATTTACTGCGTAAAGATATTTTTGGTTTAATGCCTTTTTCAAACGAAGGTCAGCAATACAATACTTTGCATTTTGCTTTAAATCAAAACTCTATTTTGCCAAATTTTGGTTTTACAGGTAAACACTTTAATTATTTAGAAGTTTCGGATATTAAATATTATAATGTCCCTACACCATTGACAGATTTGTATTTTAAAACAGTAATGGAACAAGGGCAATCTGTAGATGCATTTCTAACGATTAATACAATGCCAAATCTTAATTTTTCAATAGCTTATAAAGGATTACGTTCAAATGGAAAATATATAAATAATATTGTGAGTTCTGGTAATTTTAGGTTTACTACAAGCTATTTTACAAAAAATAAAAAATACTTTTTAAATGCTCATTTCACAGGTCAAGATATTTCTAACCAAGAAAATGGTGGAATCGTTGATGTAGCTTTATTCGAATCGAGTGAGGCTCCTTATGACCAAAGAGATCGTTTAGATGTTTATTTTAAAGATGCGACTTCTTTATTAAAAGGGAATCGTTTTTTTATTGATCATTATTACAAACTTAAATCTAATGATGATTTTTCATTAAATATATTTCATCAGTTTAACCACGAATTTAAGTTTTTCGAATATACGCAACCTACGGTAAGTTCACGTTTTGGCGACGCTTATTCTACAAATATCAATAATAAAACACGTTTCAACCAACTTTATAACAAAGTTGGAGTTGATTTAGATTCTAAAAGATTTGGAAAAATTTCTGCTTACATAGATTCAAATACATATAATTATTTTTATAATAGCGTAGTTTATGATGGTTTTGGAAATATTGAAGTGCCAAATGCTATCAATGATAAAATTTATAGTTTGGGTGTTGATTATACTTTTAATTATAAAGGAATTAATTTTGGATCAAGTATAAATAACTCAATCTCTGATCAAAATATTTCAAGTTTTGAGCTATTTGGAAAATATGAATTAAATAGTATTGCAACAATTGAATTTAAATACTCAAAGAGAAACGCGTTGCCTAATTTGAATTATTCTCTTTACCAAAGCGATTATATTGATTACAATTGGTCTAACGACTTCAAAAATGAGAAACGCAATCAATTTGATTTTATTTTTAAAAGTAAATGGGGAAATTTAGAAGCTCAGTATGCTGTAATAAATGATTTCTTATATTTTGACAATATTACAAATGATATTTCGCAGCTTGCCGTTAAGCCATTTCAATATGGAAATACTATTAATTATTTATCAGTTAAAGCAAATAAAGAATTTAAATTAGGTCGCTTTGCACTTGATAATACATTTTTATATCAAAATGTTGATCAGTCAGATGCAGTAATAAATGTTCCTCAATTTGTTACTAGAAACACATTGTATTATACAGATTATGTATTTAAAAATGCAATGCAAATACAAACAGGGTTTACGTTTCAATACTTTTCAAAATATTATGCAAACGATTATAACCCACTATTAGGCGAGTTTTACGTGCAAAATGAAACCAAAATTGGCGATTTTCCAATGGTAGATTTCTTCATCAATGCAAAAGTGAAACAAGCGCGTTTGTTTTTAAAGGCAGAACATTTTAACTCTGCTTGGACGGGCTATGATTTTTATTCAGCACCCAATTATCCATACCGTGATTTCTTAGTTCGTTTTGGAATTGTGTGGAATTTCTTTAAATAGGAACGAATCTATAACAGTATTATTTATCCATTTTCCTGCTTTCGCTAGTAGTTGCTCATGCTTCGCAAGCTATTCGCTCTATCAGGGTTATGGAGTAATGTTTTAGTACTATTTGGAAACCATGAATTTATAAAATACCTTTGCAGTCACAAAATCAGTTTTACGGAATTAATTTAGATACTTAATGAAATACGCTAAAAATATATTGGAAACTATTGGTAATACACCATTAGTAAAATTAAACAAATTAACACAAGAAGTTGATGCTTTGGTTTTGGCAAAAGTAGAGACTTTTAATCCAGGAAATTCTGTTAAGGATAGAATGGCGGTTAAAATGATTGAAGATGCAGAAGCTGATGGTCGTTTAAAGCCAGGAGGGACAATTATCGAAGGAACTTCAGGTAATACCGGAATGGGTTTAGCGCTATGTGCAATCGTAAAAGGCTATAAATTAATTTGTGTTATTTCTGATAAGCAATCAAAGGAAAAATGTGATATTCTTCGTGCTGTTGGAGCTAAAGTTGTTGTTTGTCCTACAGATGTTGAACCAACTGATCCACGTTCATACTATTCAGTTTCGAAACGTTTAGCAGAGGAAACAGAAAATTCTTGGTATGTAAATCAGTACGACAATCCATCAAATGCAATTGCGCATTACGAACAAACCGGACCAGAAATTTGGGAACAAACTGAAGGGAAAATTACGCATTTTGTTGTAGGGGTTGGAACAGGTGGAACGGTTTCAGGGATTGGAAAATATTTAAAAGAGAAAAATCCAAATATTAAAATTTGGGGTGTTGATACCTATGGTTCTGTATTTAAAAAATACCACGAAACAGGTATTTTCGACGAAAATGAAATTTATTCATACATAACGGAAGGAATTGGGGAAGATATTTTACCTAAAAATGTTGACTTTTCAATTATTGATGGTTTTACCAAAGTAACCGATAAAGATGCGGCAGTTTATACAAGAAAAATTGCTTTAGAAGAAGGAATTTTTGTTGGTAATTCAGCAGGTTCTGCTATTAAAGGTCTGCTGCAATTAAAAGAGCATTTCAAACCAGATGATGTTGTTGTTGTTTTATTCCATGACAGTGGGAGTAGGTATGTTGGAAAAATGTTTAACGACGATTGGATGCGCGAAAGAGGTTTCTTAGAAGAAGAAATTACAAAAGCCGAAGATTTAATTAAAGAACATATTGAAAAACCTTTAGTAATTGTTCGTACAGAAGAGTTGGTTTCTCATGCAATTGAGCGTATGCGCAAATATAAAATCTCACAAATTCCAGTAATCGACATAAATGGATTTGTTGGATCAATTGACGAATCTAATTTGTTTGACAGTTATTTAAGCGATAACAATGTTGCTGATAAACCTATTAAAGAAGTAATGGGTAAACCTTATCCAATTGTTAAAAAGGGAACTAGTATCGAAGAGGTTTCTAGATTAATAAACAAAGAAAACCAAGCTGTCTTGGTCGATTTAGGAGATAATAAGCATCATATCATTACAAAATATGATATCATTGGAGCTATTAAATAATAGTTTGAAAAATATTTAATAAATACCACGTTTATAGCGTGGTATTTTTTTTGGAATAATATTTATATTTGATGATTGTTTTCAATATGCTATGAAAGAAGATTTTTTACATTATTTATGGAAAAATAAGAAATTTGATGTTTCAAGTTTACAAACTGTTTGTAGTGAAGAAATTGTAATTCTTAATTCGGGCGCTTATTTAAAAGAAGAAGGACCTGATTTTTTTAATGCCCAACTCATTATTGCGAATCAAAAATGGGCAGGGAATGTAGAAATTCACATTAAATCTTCAGATTGGTATATACATAATCATGAACTAGATACAAATTACGATAATGTAATTCTTCATGTGGTTTGGGAGCATGATGTTGATGTTTTTCGAAAAAACAATTCAAGCATTCCTGTTTTAGAATTGAAAAAGTATGTTTCAAATGTTGAACTTGAAAAACACGAATACTTGTTTGAAAGCAAATCATGGATAAATTGTGAAAAAGATATTTATCAAGTAGATTCATTTGTGTTAGAAAAATGGAAAGAGCGTTTGTTTTTTGAACGTTTAGAGTTGAAAACGCTGTCTGTACAGTCTTTTTTAGATGGAAATGAGAATGATTGGGAAGCTACTTTCTTTGTTTTTCTTGCAAAATATTTTGGGTTAAATGTAAACGGCGAAACTTTTTATAAAATTGCAGAAAGTATTCCGTTTTCAATAATTAGAAAAGAACAAACTGACTTGTTGAGTTTAGAAGCATTATTGTTCGGTTTTGCAAATCTTTTAAGGGAAGAAAAAGAAGATGTTTATTATAGTAGTTTGAAGAGTCAATGGGAATATTTAAAAACGAAATATAAACTAACCAGCGATGATTTTATAAACCTTCAGTTTTTTAAATTAAGACCTGATAATTTTCCAACAATTAGATTATCTCAACTAGCAGTTTTATACCACGAAAATGTAAATTTATTTTCTAAAGTTATAGATGTAAGTGATCTGAATGATTTTTATAAATTATTTAATTCTGAGGCTTCGGAATATTGGAAAACACATTATGTTTTTGACAAGGAAAACATGTTGAAGTCTAAAAAACTTTCGAAACCATTTATTAACTTGCTTGTTATTAATACGATAATACCAATTAAATTTTTGTATGCAAAGCAACGAGGTGAAAATATAATTGATGAATTAATAGAGTTATTAATTGAAATTCCTTCAGAGACTAACTCAATTATGGATAAATTTAAGTCTTTTAATTTGAAAATTAATTCAGCATTTGATTCCCAAACATTAATTCATTTAAAAAAAGAATATTGTAATCATAAAAAATGTTTACATTGTGATATTGGATTATCTTTGCTTAAATAATTAATTGAAAATGCATAAAATTCTTCATTTTTTTGAAAAACACGGTTTTTTTGTAGCAACAAGACTTGCTGAAAGATTAGGTATGAGAGCTTCTAATGTGAGACTCTTTTTTGTGTATATTTCATTTATTACGGTTGGTCTTGGTTTTGGTTTTTATCTTACTATTGCATTTTTATTGAGGTTAAAAGATATGATTTACACTAAGAGAAGTTCTGTGTTTGACTTGTAGATGCTGATTATCACGTTGTTAATAATTCTTTGATTTTTCGATAGTTTTATTATCTTTGAGAAATTAACAACCAATAAAATAATATGTCTACAAAAGCAGATTCTTGGGGATCACGAGTTGGCCTTATATTAGCAATGGCAGGAAATGCTGTTGGACTTGGAAATTTTCTTAGATTTCCAGTACAAGCAGTTCAAAATGGAGGTGGAGCCTTTATTATTCCTTATTTAGTATGTTTCTTAGTAATGGGTATTCCATTATTGTTCATAGAATGGTCTTCTGGAAGATTTGGAGGAAGATCAGGAAATCATAGTACTCCCTATATTTTAGATTCAATGGCTAAAGGAAGAGTTTGGAAATACATAGGTGTTTTCGGAATTTTTACTAATATTGCTGTTGCGGCTTACTACTGTTATATTGAGTCTTGGACAATGTCATATGTTTATCATTCAGTTGTTGGTACTTTTAACGGAATGAGTCAAGCTGATGTTGCTGGTTTTTTTGATTCTTATACTAATATTTCAGAATCTACTACGGGTATTCCATATGAAGCTGTTATATTTTATATTATATGTTTACTTTTAAACACTTTTATTCTTTCTAAAGGATTAGGAGGTATTGAAAAAGTAGCAAAAATAGGAATGCCATTATTAATTCTTTTCGGTGTAATTTTAGCTGTTAGAGGTTTAACATTAGGTACTTCTGGAGCTTCAGATATTTTTCCAAGCGCAAATGCGTGGGATGGACTTAATTTTTTATGGACTCCGCAATTTGATTCCTTAACAAGTCCAAAAGTATGGTTAGCTGCGGCAGGGCAAATATTCTTTACTCTTTCAGTAGGTATGGGTACAATTCATTGTTATGCAGCTTATTTGAAATCTAAAGATGATATCGCTTTGAACGCAGTTTCTGCAGGTTTTATGAATGAGTTTGTTGAAGTTGTATTAGGAAGTTTAATTGTAATTCCAATTGCTGCTGGTTATTTAGGTTTAGACTGGGTAATCCAAAATGCAGGATTTGGAATGGCTTTTCAAACAATGCCATATTTATTCCAACAATGGGGTACAGGTTTAGCTATTGTTGCTGGTGTTTGTTGGTTTGGATTATTGTTTTTTGCAGGAATAACTTCTTCACTTGCAATGGGAACTCCATGGATGGGATTCATGCAAGATGAGTTTAAGTGGTCTAAAAATAAAGGTGCTTGGTCATTTGGAGCGTTGGTTTTATGTATGGGATTACCAACAGTTATATTTTACAAAGAAGGACTTTTTGATCAATATGATTATTGGGCAGGAACTGTAAGTTTAGTTGTTTTTGCATTTTTAGAAACAGTTTTATTTTCATATATCTTTGGTATTAAAAAAGGATGGAATGAAATTAATATGGGTGCAGATATCAAAATACCGGGGATTTACAAATATATCATCTTAGTTGTTACTCCTTTACTTTTAGGATGGGTGCTTATTTCTAGTATTCCAGATTGGATTGATAAGGTTAAAGATGCGGATACAAATAATAAAGAATGGTTTGCAAATGAGTTCTATGCTGAAAATTTCGAATCTACTGGGGCTAAAGAAGGTTTGGTCGAAGAAGTGACAGCTAATTCAGTTAAATTTTCATTTACTGATACTAAGAAAGTATTTGATAGAGAAACTGAAACAACTAAAGAGGTTACATTTACAAATTTTAAGGAGTACAAGTTTGATGCAGAAAAAAATCAAGTTGTAGCTGTGAGTAAAGGCGACATAGTAATGCCAAATGATGTAATTGCAACAGGTGATTTTACTAATAATACACTTTATAAATTTATGGGTAGAATGTTGCTTCTTGCATTATTTTCTTTTATTAGTATAATTGTGTACTTTGCTTATAAGAAAAGAGTAAAAGAAGGTAGAGCAACATTATAGTCATTATAATTTAACATTTAAAAAAAATAACATGAATACATCAGCATTAATAACAATGATATGTGCTCAAGGAATTGTAGTTTCTTTTGCGGCTTATTTTTTCTATAAAGTTTTGACTATAAAACCAAAACAAGAACCAGATTCGTATTCTGAAAATGACGACGAATTAGAAAGACAGCCTGAAGAAAAATAATTCAGTTGTGATGAATAAAATAAAATCCTACTTCCTGTTTTCGAAAGAACATAGAAGTGGGATTTTTTTGCTTATTTTCATAATAGTATTAACTCAATTGTTGTATTTTTTTATTGATTTTTCAAAACTGAATACATCTAAGAATCAGAGTAAAATAAATAAAGAATGGCTTTTAGTTCAATCTGAAATCGATAGTTTAAATAATGTTTCTAAAGATGTCAAATTTAAAATTACTCCCTTTAATCCTAACTTTATTTCAGATTATAAAGGATATTTATTAGGAATGTCAGTGCAGGAAATAGATAGGCTGCATCAATTTAGAGAAACAAATAAGTTTGTGAACTCTGCAAAAGAGTTTCAGGCTGTGACTAAAGTTTCAGATTCTTTGTTAGGAATGCTTTCTCCTAATTTTAAATTTCCAGATTGGGTAACCAATAAAAAATCATTTCAAAATAATCCATCACATAAGTTTTATAATAAAACTGAAAAAGTAATTATTCAAAAAGATATAAATTTTGCTTCTAAAGAGGAGATAATGGAAGTTTATGGAATTGGCGATAAAATTTCAGATATTATACTCCAAGAAAAAGAAAAGTTTGGTGCTTTTGCTTCTATAGACCAACTAGAGTATGTTTGGGGAGTTTCTCCTGAAGCGTTAATCGATGTAAAAAAGAGGTTTTTTGTAAAATCTAATGATCAAATCAAGAAAATAAACATTAATAATTTGCCAACTAAAGAATTGGCTAAATTTCCTTATTTCAAATATACTTTAGCCAAAGAAATAGTTACATACAGAAGTATGAATGGTGATTTTAAAAACGTTGATGATTTGGCTAAAATTAATAATTTCCCTATTGAAAAATTAAAAATAATAGCCTTATATTTGGAATTCTAAAAAAACACACTACAAAATAACTACTTATGAATTTATATTTCACAGAGGAACATCAAATGTTTAGAGCAAGTTTTCGCGATTTTCTACAAAAAGAAGTCGTGCCTCATATTGAAAAATGGGAGAAAACAGGAACAATAGAGCGTTTTATTTGGAAGAAATTTGGTGAAATGGGATTCTTTGGAATTCGTTATCCTGAAGCCTATGGTGGAATGAATTTAGATTTATTTTATACAGTAATCTTTTTAGAAGAACTCCAAAAAATAAAATCT
>JBEDTP010000136.1:0-3987 GCA_040119075.1 Flavobacterium sp. | reverse complement strand
GCTGTTTTTAAAGAAATAAAGAACCGTTGGAACTATGTAAACGATCCAAAAGGACGTGAATATATTGCTGCAGCTTCTGAAAGTATTCAGCACTTTTCAGGTGATTGTGATGATCATGCTATTTTAATGTCAGCTTGTATTAAAGCCATTGGCGGAACTCCAAGAATCATTCACACAGGCGGACATTTATATCCTGAAATGCTAATTGGTGATAAAAACGATTTAGAAACAGCTATTTACTTAATAAAGGAAGTTTTATTTGTTGAAGAAAGTAAAAACAAAGAAATCCATTATCATATAGATGAGCGTGGTAAAATATGGTTAAATCTCGATTATACTGCAAAATTTCCTGGTGGCCCATTTATGAAAGAAGAAATTTTAGGAGAGTTGACTTTTAATTAAAGTAAATCACCAATTAACTTCGTTTAAATTATTTAATTTTAAATAGTTATTCGTTTTACTAAAATGATTATTATTAAACCATTTTTTATGTGAATGTGCAAAAGATGGATGACCTGATTGTAAAATAAAGTGTTTAGTTTCATCAATGAATTTTATTTTCTTTTGAGCGAAACTTCCCCAAAGCAGAAACACTACATTTTCTTTTTCATCAGATATTTTTTGAATAACAGCATCGGTGAATTTTTGCCAGTCTAAATGTTTATGACTATTTGCTTCATCTTTTCTTACTGTTAAAGTTGCGTTTAACAACAAAACACCTTGCTTTGCCCAATGTTCTAAATTTCCAGATGTTGGCAACATAATTCGATTTAAATCAGCATTAATTTCAGTATAAATATTTCGTAATGAAGGTGGAATTTTCACATTATCATTTACCGAAAAACACAAGCCGTTTGCTTCGCCAGTTCCATGATAAGGATCTTGACCTATAATTACCACTTTTAAATCATCAAAAGAGCATAAATTAAAAGCATTAAAAATCAATTCTTTCGGCGGAAAACAGATGTTTTTTTCATATTCATCATTAACACTCTCTTTTAATTGAATAAAATAAGGTTTTTCAAATTCTTCTGAAAGAATATCTTGCCAAGATGAATGCATGTTCATAATCATTTTTCTTGCAAATATAATTACTTTAAAACTTTATACTTTGTAACTTTACACCTTGAAAATGAACAAATGATTTCAGTTACCAATAAAACACTTCAAGATTTAGAATTTACAACCATTTTAGAAACCATTTCTAGCAAATGTACTACTGAAATTGGAATACAAAAAGCACTTCAAATTGTACCTTTTAAAGACAAAGAAACTTTATTAAACGAATTACAGCATACTTCTGAATATGTGGCGTCGTTTACCAATAATAATGCGATTCCTAATCATGGTTTTGAAGTTATTTCACATGAATTAAAATTTCTTAAAATAGAAGATAGTTTTTTAGAACAAGTCAGTTTTAAAAAAATTGCTGCTATTACTGATACTGCAATTCAATTGCTTCGTTTTTTAAAAAAATTTCAAGACTATTATCCTACATTATATCAAAAATCAGCTGAAGTTGAACAATGCAAATATATTTTAGAAAAAATTGATATTGTTTTTGATAAATATGGCGAATTAAAAAACAACGCTTCACCCGATTTATTGCATATTCGAAAAAATATTCAACTCGTTAGAGGAAAAATAAATCAGAGTTTTGGATTGGCTTTAAGTCAATATAATTCTGCTGGTTATTTAGATGACATTAAAGAAACTGTTGTTGAAAATCGTAGAGTTTTGGCAGTTTTAGCCATGTATCGTAAGAAAGTAAAAGGTAGTATTTTAGGAAATTCTAAAACTGGAAGTATTGCTTATATTGAACCTGAAGCTACTTTACGTTATTCGAGAGAATTAAATGCATTAGAATATGAAGAACGCGAAGAGATTGTTCGAATTTTAAAACGTTTGACGAATGAAATTAGACCTTATAGAGATACTTTAAACGATTATCAAGAGTTCTTAAGTGATATTGATGTAATTGCTGCAAAATCCAAATATGCGAATGTTATTAATGGAATTTTACCGACAATTACTGAAGAAAAGCGTTTGTTTTTTAGAGAAGCCTTCCACCCTATTTTATATTTAAATAACAAGGCAAAAAACGCAGTAACCTATCCACAAACGATTGAATTAAATAATGAAGGAAGAATCATTGTTATTTCAGGACCAAATGCTGGTGGAAAAAGTATAACTCTTAAAACCATTGGATTATTACAGTTAATGTTACAATGCGGAATTTTAATTCCGGTGCACGAACGAAGCGAAACATTTTTATTTGATAGAATCCTAACCGATATTGGCGATAATCAATCTATTGAAAATCATTTAAGTACCTATAGTTACCGATTAAAAAACATGAATTACTTCTTAAAAAAATGTAATTCAAAAACGTTATTTTTAATTGACGAATTTGGTACAGGTTCTGATCCAGAGTTAGGTGGAGCTTTGGCCGAAACTTTTTTAGAAGAATTTTATGCTCGTGAAGCTTTTGGAATCATTACAACACATTATAGTAACTTAAAAATATTAGCAAACGAATTACCGTTTGCTATAAATGCCAACATGCAATTTGACGAAAAATCGTTAGAACCTATGTATAAACTGCATTTAGGTCAGGCAGGAAGCTCTTTCACATTTGAAGTTGCAAAGAAAAACGGAATTCCTTTTGGTTTAATCAATAGAGCGAAGAAAAAAATTGAAAAAGGAAAAGTGCGTTTTGATAAAACCATTGCTACGTTGCAAAAAGAGCGTTCAAAATTAGAAAAAACTTCACAAAACCTTAAAGACGAAGAAACTAAAGCTAGAGAAGAAAGTCAGAAAATGGAAAGCATTAATGCAAAAATCCAAGAAAAATTAGAACGTTACCAAGAAGTTTACGATGCTAATCAGCGTTTGGTTTATTTAGGTCAAAAGATTGATGATCTTTCTGAAAAGTATTTCAATTCTAAAAACAAGAAAACACTAATGGCAGAAGTTTTGAAAATGGTTGAAATTGAAAATTCAAAACGAAAAAAACTTACACCTAAAGAAAAAAAGGTAAAAGAAAAAGTTGAAAAGGTTATTATTGAAGAGATTAAAGTTAAAGTTGAAGAAATTAGAGTTGAGAAGAAAGAAAAGAAAATAAAAGCTAAAATTGAAGAAGAAAACAAACCTAAAGTTGTTTTAAAAGTTGGAGACAGAGTGCGAATGAATGATGGAAAAGCTGTTGGAACAATTGATAAAATTGAAAAGAAAAAAGCAACAGTTAATTATGGCATTTTCACTTCAAAAGTAAGCTTAGATGAATTAGAATATGTGCAACCTCTTTAATGTTTTGGGTTATAACTAATTGGTTTTAGTAAAAAAAATAAAAAATGGAAATTCAAGATTTACCAGTTGATAAAAAAATAATTCTATTTGATGGCGTTTGCAATTTATGCGACACGTCTGTTCAATTTATTTACAAACACGATAAGAAAGATGTTTTTAGGTTTGTTGCTATTCAATCTGAATTTGGCCAAAAGATAATAAAGCATATTGGAATTGATACTTCAAAAATTGATTCTATAATTTTATACGAACCAGGATTATCTTATTCATATAAAGCCGAAGCAGCCCTTTCAATAGCTAGTAACTTAACTGGAATATATTCATTATTAGGTTATTTAAACTTTATTCCAAATGGAATAAAAAATATTGTTTACGATTATATAGCAAAGAATCGTTATAAATGGTACGGAAAAAAGGAAGCCTGCATGATTCCTTCTCCAGAATTAAGAGCTAAATTTTTAGAATAAAAAAACGACCAATTTCTTGGTCGTTTTTGGTTAAAAATGAACTAACTCTTAATTTTTTATAATCTTTTTAGTTGATTTACCTTCGTCAGTTTCAATGTTTACAAAGTAAATTCCTGAATTTAAATCTGAAACATTAATAGATGTTAATGATGTGCTTGAAGAAACTTGTTTCACAATTCTTCCATTGATATCCACAATAGTTAATTTTGAA
>JBEDTP010000135.1:0-4038 GCA_040119075.1 Flavobacterium sp. | reverse complement strand
CATTATTCCCAAATAAAACAGCATCAACATTATTTATTTCACAATTATTCTCTTTTAAAAAATCTAAAATAAATTCTTCAACTTCAGTAATTCCTATAATGTTTTGAATTCTAATAGCTTCAATTGTAGCATAACTAGTTTCCTTTTTAGAATTTTCTAAAGCAAAAAAAGTTGCCCCTTCGCTAAAAATAACTCCTTTTGATGTTGAATTTAAAACTTTATAAGGTGAATCTTCTTCTTTTTTAATAACATTCGTTAACTTATATAAATCTAAAGTATGTTGGGCTGTTTCATCAATTCCACCAACAAGAATCGTATTTTCTTCTTCAGTTTCTATCTGAATTTTAGCATCTAATAAAGCTGTTTCTAATGATATTGCTCCATTCACATAAGTAAAATTATACCCTTTACATTGCAAGCCAAGTGCAATTTGCGCACCAACAGTATTATGTGTAGATTGAATAAAAGATGTTGGTGTTAAAAATTGTTCTTTATTATCTAAAATTCCTTTTAAAAATTTTTCAGAATCTTCTACACAACCCATTCCAGTTCCTGTAATAATTGCATCTGGAACAGTTACATTTGCTTCAGCTAAAGCTTTTGTAGAAGCTGCAATTCCCATTTTTACCCCTTTTGCCATTCTTCTGCTGGCAGCTGGAGGAATAAATTCTTTATAAGAAGGCTGGTTAGCGTACAAAACATTTTCAGTTGTATTTACAATTGCATCTTCTAAAAAATCGGTTTCAAATGTATTTTGTGCCGAAATATTTCCTAGTCCGTTTATATAACACTTCTTCATTAGTCCTTTGAAAATATTACTGTTGAACAATTACCGCCAAATCCAAAAGAATTAGATAAAACATGGTTTATTTCTTTTTCTTTTAATGTTGTTTGTGGTGTAATATTGAATTCTTCCATTTGATTTTTGAAATTCAAATTTGGGAAAACCACATTCTTTTGCAAAGCTAAAACACTATAAACCGCTTCAATTGCTGCAGCTGCAGCTAAAGTGTGACCGGTATATGGTTTTGTAGAACTAAATTCTGGAACTTTGTTCTCAAAAACACGAACAATAGCCCTACCTTCCGATAAATCGTTGTTTGGAGTTGCCGTTCCATGCGCATTAATATAATCGATATCACTTATTGCTAAACCCGACATTTTTAATGCTTTATGCATTGCTAAATAAGCACCTTCACCATTTTCAGATGAAGCTGTTTGATGAAAAGCATCGTTTGCGTTTCCGTAACCAGAAACATAAGCTAATGCTTTTTTATTTTGTTTTTTAACTACTTCTTCCGATTCTAAAACTAAAAACGCAGCAGCTTCACCTAAGTTTAATCCTTTTCGTTCATTGTCGAAAGGTGTATTATAAGTGTCTGACAAAATCATTAGTGTTTTAAATCCGTTGATAGTGAATTTTGCTAAAGCATCTGTTCCGCCCACAATTACTCTGTCTAATTGACCAGACTGAATTAATCGAGAACCAATCATAATTGCATTTGCAGCGGAAGAACACGCAGTACTTACGGTTGTAACAATTCCTTTTAGTCCAATATATTCGGCCATTTTATGCGTTGCATCTCCAGCATCATGTGCTTGAATGTATTTTTGACAAGCTTCGTTTTCAAAATATTCATAATAGAATTTTTCAGTCATGTCCATTCCACCAACGCTAGTTGCTGAAATTAAACCTGTTTTAAATTCGTTAATATTTGAAATCGCAGCATCTTCAACCGCTTTTTGAACTGCATACGCACCAAGCATCGCTGTGCGAGAATAATTATTGTCATTTGGCAAGTTTAATAATTGCTCTAACTCTTGATTGGTTAATTTAATTTCACCTACTTTAATAACATCTTTGTGGATTGTTTCTATATTTTCAATAATAGAAATTCCTGTTTTTTGATGAATTAAAGCATTGAAATTTTCTTCGACTGTTTTACCAATAGAAGAAATAATTCCCATTCCAGTTATTGCAATTCTTTTAGCCATAAATTATTTTGTTCGGTTTGCAGTAATGTAAGCAGCCATAGTTTCGATAGATTCGAAAATTGTTTTTCCTTCTTTAGGATCTGTTAATTTGATTCCATAATCTTTATCTAAAAGAACAATTAATTCTAAAGCATCGATTGAATCTAAACCTAAACCATCTCCAAATAATGGATCGTTATCGTTAATTTCTTCAACTGAAATGTCTTCTAAATTTAATACTTCAACTATTTTTCCTTTTAATTCTGCTTTTAATGCTTCCATTTTATTTGTTATAAATTGTATTAATTGTTTTTATATTGTGATCTAATATTCCATTATTTTGTACCAAATATACAACAGCTTTGTAGTTATCTTCAAAAAACTCAACCCAACCACATAGAACTTTTTCTGTTTTGTTTGATTCTAGTAAATGATTGGCATAATTATATATAAACTCTACATTAAATGTGTCAAAAACAAAAAAAGTATTTTCTGATTTTAGATGGTGTTTAATACTAATTTCACCAATGCAAATATTAGGTAAAGTATATACAAAAACAGCCGGACTTGGAAAATATTCTTCTTTGTTTGCAATAGATCTTTGGTATTTTACATCGGTATCTAAACTTGCTGATTTATTTGCAAAAACAACTGCAATATCATTATCTTCTTCATTTAATCTCAACTCTTTTAAAAGTAAATCGGCAGCTAGAAATGATAATTTACTTAAATTATCCATTTTAAAAAACTTTGGATAATTACTATTGAATTTCTTATACGCAGCCTTAATAAAGTCAGGAAATTGTTCATCATCTGAACTAAACTCCTCTACTCCATTTAAAAATACTTTTTTGTTTTCAATAACGCAATATTGAGCTATCTTATAATTTTGTTTCAAATTAATTTACTTTTTCAAATAATACTGCTGTATTACAACCTCCAAAACCTGAGGCTGTTTTTAAGAAATATTTAATTTCATGCTTTTTACTTTCGCTAATTATATTTATAGGTTGAGTAACGCCACAATCTTTATAACCTTTTGATATGATTAACTTATTGTTGTTTGCGCTTTCAATTGCCAAAACGGTTTCTAAAAGTCCTGAAGCACCTAGTGTATGTCCGTAATACCCTTTTAAACTATTAACCGGAGTATTTTGTAATTCTAAACGATTGAATGCAATTGCTTCCATTTCATCATTATACATTGTTGCTGTTCCATGTGCCGAAATATAATCTATTTTACTAGCTTTAATATTAGCTTCTTTTAATGCACTATTTATACTTCGAAATAATCCTTCTCCTGTTCTGGAAGGACCAGAAATATGATTAGCATCATTTATAGCACCATCTCCAACTATTTTAAAACTTCTTTTATTTACTTTACTTTTATTCGCTGTTATATAAACCGCAGCTGTTGCCTCTCCTAAAGTTACGCCTGTTCGTTCTTTATCGTATGGCTTACAAGGTTCGCTACTCATTGCTTGAAAAGAATTGAATCCTGATAAAACAAATTCAGAAATAGCATCGCCTGCCACGACAAAAGCATCATCATACAAACCTGTTTGTATCATTCTTTTTGCAACAGCAATTGCTAAAATTCCTGAAACACATGCATTTGAAACAATGATTGGTTCAGTTTTAAATCCGAAAAAAGAACTTACTCTTCCGGCTAATATTCCAAGTTGCGCGTTTTCTATAGCGTTTTCTGTATTTGCTAAAGCATCAATATTCCCTTTTGTAGTCGATAAAATAAATGCCGTTTTAGCAGTAATTTCTTGTTTACTTACCATTGGCTCTAAAGCCAAAATAAACATTTTTTCTAATTTAGTGTATTTGTTACTTTTAGAAATTTTACTAAAAGCATTGTCCAAAACTTCATTAGAAATAATACTTGCATAAAAAGCGTCTTGCATTAAATTATTCTGATGCAACTGAATACCTGACTTTCCTTCTATTACAGCGTTATAATTAGAAAATGCATCTAAACCTAAGGGTGTAATACAATTTGCATGCGTTATGTAAAATTCTTTTTGCATAACTTATTTTAGTAATCCTACTTTACGC
>JBEDTP010000134.1:0-4085 GCA_040119075.1 Flavobacterium sp. | reverse complement strand
AAAAAAAGTTGTTTTAGAATATTCTCCAAAAATTATTTTTGCTTTTTTAATTCTATTTATTGGTTTATGGACAACAAGCATTATAACCAAATTAGTTAAAAGAGTTCTTAAAAAAAGACATGTTGAGGAAACTTTAGCAAACTTTGTTGGAAATCTTCTTTTTTGGACATTGCGAATACTTGTATTTATTACATTTATTTCAAAACTTGGAGTAGAAACATCTTCTTTTGTTGCAATTTTAGGAGCGGCAGGTTTAGCAATTGGTTTAGCATTGCAAGGTTCACTATCTAATTTTGCTGGCGGAATTCTAATTATATTATTTAAACCTTTCAAAGTCGAAGATGTAATTGAAACCCAAGGTTCTATTGGAGTAGTTAAAGAGATTCAAATTTTCAATACCCGTTTACTTACTGCTGACAATAAAACGATTTACATACCTAATGGAATTTTATCTAATGGTGTAGTTACAAACTATACACAAGAAGGAATTAGGAGAGTCGACTTAGTAATTGGAGTTGATTACAACTCAGACCTACAATTGGTAAAAAACACAATTAAAGAAGTAATGGCTAAAAACACTCATGTTTTAAAAGAACCTGAAGCAACGGCTTTTGTACTAGATTTAGCTGACAGCAGTATTAATATGGGAATTCGCCCATGGGCAAAAGCAGAAGATTATTTTAAAGTTCGTTCAGAAATACTTGAAGAATGTAAAATTGCATTTGATAAAGTAAACATTGAAATCCCATTTCCACATCAAGTTGAAATTAAAAAGAAATAACTATTTATTTAATACGAAATCTTTTAAATAATAAGGTTCAAAGTAAGCGACATTTTCAAAGTCGCTTTTTTTGTACTTTTCAAACGCCAAACAACTCATGTCATTTGCGGAAGGATAAACAACATCTTCATAAAATTTAAACTTGTCATCAGTAAGAATCTCTTTAAATTTTAATGCTCCATCTCCTATTAAATGAATTGTATTATTAATATCTGAAAATGAATTTTCATCAATAATTAAAGCTTCAACTTCTTTAATCATTTCAAATTTAGGATTAAATAAAGCGGCATATACTTCCATTCTTCGCGCATCTATCATTGGAATGATTATCCCTTCTTCGACAGCAATTTGTTTTGCTAACGAAGTTAAAGTATCTATTGAAATTAAAGGAATATTTAAAGCATAACATAATCCTTTCGCTGAAGAAACCCCTATTCTTAAGCCAGTATATGACCCTGGGCCTTTACTAACAGCAATTGCAGACAAATCCTTAAAGGAACGATTATTTTCCTTTAAAATCTCTTCAATAAAAATATGCAACTTTTCTGCATGAGAAAAGTTCTGATTTGCAATTTCTTTTAATGCAATTGTTTTCCCTTCATTTGACAATGCAATTGAACAGTTTTTAGTTGCGGTTTCAATACTTAATATAAAGCTCATTTTATAAAATAATTATACTGCAAAAGTACAAAGTTTAGATTTACTATCTCAATAAAAAAAGGCGTGAATAACACGCCTTTTTTTAAACTAATTTTTGTAAAAGTTATTCTTTTTTCTTGGACTTATCCTCGAGTTTAATCTTGTCGTTAGAATTTAACTCTTTCGAAACCATTGTATATGGACCGGTTATAATTTCATCTCCTTTTTTCAATCCAGAAATGATTTCGATATTAGTATCATCTTGAATTCCTGTTTTTACAACTCTAATTTGTGCTTTATCACCGTTTTTAACAAAAACACATTCAAATTTTTGATCAGATTTATAGGTTCCATTTTTCTCTTTTACTTCTTTATCTAATTCTGCAATGATGTCTTTTTTAACGGAAGTAGTATCATCTTTAATAACGACAGCACTAATTGGCGCTCCAATGACTTTGGTTTTTCTGTTTGTAATAATATCAACAGTTGCAGTCATTCCTGGTCTAAATGGAGAATACGTTTCTGGTTTACCTTCAATTAAATCTAAATAAGATTCTTTTAAAATTCTAACTTTTACTTTAAAATTAGTAACCTGATCAGCCGTTAATGCAGAACTAGCCGAATTAGAAATACTCGTAACAATTCCTTTAAATTCTTTTTTCAAATAAGCGTCTACTTCAATATTAGCAGAATCACCAACACTTACTTTAACAATGTCGTTTTCATTTACATCTACTTCTACTTCCATGTGATTTAAATTTGCGACACGTAAAATCTCAGTTCCTGTCATTTGCTGCGTTCCTAATACTCTTTCACCTAATTCAACTGAAAGTAATGAAATTGTTCCATCTGCAGGAGCATAAATAGTAGTACGTCCTAAATTATCTTTTGCTTCTGTTAAAGTTGCCGAAGCGCTTTGAACATTATAATAAGCGGATTGTTTTGATGCAACTGCTACTTCATAGGCAGAAACAATTCTATCCCATTCTGATTTAGAAATAACTCCTTTTTCAAACAACGCCTTATTTCTATCATAATTAGCTTTTGCTTCTTTTACTTGGGCTTCAGCTTGACTTAATCCTGCTCTTGTATTGGATACTGATGCCGCTGTTCTATTTACGCCTGAAACATAAATATCTGGATTTATTTTTACTAATAAATCTCCTTTTTTAACTTGCTGCCCTTCTTTAATAGGTAAGTCTATAATTTCACCCGAAACTTCAGATGAGATTTTAATTTCAACTTCTGGCTGAATCTTCCCAGTTGCAGAAACGGTTTCAACAATAGTCATTTCATTGACTTTTGCAATCTCTACAATTTTTACATCTTCATTATTACCTATTTTTCCTGCACTCTTTAACACTAATAATACAGCCACAAATACAACTACCGATCCTGCTGTTATGAATATTGACTTCTTTGTCATAATTTATTGTTTTTCAATTAATGGTATTCCGAAATAAAACTCTAATATTTTTGTTCTAAAAATGTAATCATATTTTGTTCTTAAGACATCTGACTGAGCATTATCAAATGCAATTGATGATTGAGAAAAATCATACGCATTTAATAAACCAACCTCATATCGCTCTTTAGAGAACTTATAAGCTTGCTCACGCGCATCTAATGTCTTTTGAGCCGCTTCATAACTCTTTTTTGCATTAATTACATCATTATAAGCTTGATACACTTTACTTTCTAAATCTAATTCTGCTTGTTTTAATTGAAACTCAGAACGTTCTTGATTAATTTTTGCCCTCTGAACTCTACCTCTTGTTGCAAAACCATTAAGAATTGGAACATTTAATTGTAATCCAACAGCAGTTCCATCAAACAAAGACAATTGATCTGTAAAGTTAAAAGGTGTACTTTCAGACCAACGCGTATTATAACCTACAAAACCAGATAATGTAGGCAAATATGATGAACGAGAAAGTGCAACATCTTTCTTTGCGATATCAACATTAGAAAGTGCAATTTTAATATCATTTACTGACTCTTTCGCTTTTGCTAAAATATCTTGTTGAGTTGCATTACTTAAATCCGTTAGAGGTAAATCTAAAATTTCATCAGAAACGTCAAACGTTGTGTATTCGTTAATTAATAGCATTTGGCATAAAGCTATCTTAGAAATTAATAGTGCATTTTCTGTACTAATAATTTGTTGTTGTTGAGTTGCATCTGTAGCTTGAAGCTCATATATATCTCCCGCTGGTAATGATCCTGCATCTATTAATTGTTGCGTCCTAATTAAATTATCTTTAGTAATAGAGTTTTGACTGATTAGAACTTTTAATTGCTCTTTATTAAATAATATTTGCAAATATGAGTTAGCTACTGAAAGAGCAATATCATCTTTCATTTTATCTAAACGATAGGTATTTGCTATTTTATTTAGCTTACTTCGTTGTAAAGTTTTCCAGTTAGCCAAACCATTAAATATGGTAATCCCAGAATTGGCTGACGCTGAAAAAGACTTAAAAGTTTGATTTTGAAATTGATTTGTTACTGGGTTTATACTTGCTCCAGTATTCATACTGTAGTTAGCGCTTCCACTTAATGTTGGCAAAAAACCACCAATAGCTTCCAATTTTTCAATATCTGAAGTTTTTAAATCTAATTCAGATTGTTTAACAGAAATATTGTTTTCAATTGCGTAATCAAC
>JBEDTP010000133.1:0-4127 GCA_040119075.1 Flavobacterium sp. | reverse complement strand
AGGAAATGGAACTATGGGTAAATTAATGAAAGATGAAGCTATGTATAACAACTTTACAAAGGCTTCAAAAGAATTAGAATTACTTCTACAAGATTTAAGATTAAACCCAACACGTTATATCAATGTTTCTGTATTTGGTAAAAAGAATAAACCTTATGTAGAACCAACAGAAAAAGCTAAAAATTAATTTATACTTTATGAGTTATTTAGATAATATTTTATTTGCTATAATTTTAGCAATTGGAGCTGGTTATTTTGCAAGTAATGTAAAAAAACTAATTAGGAATATTAAACTTGGTCAAGATGTAAATAGAAAAGATAATTCTTCTGAACGTTGGAAGAATATGGCTATGATTGCATTAGGTCAGTCTAAGATGATAAAAAGACCTATTGCTGGTATATTACATATAGTTGTATATTTAGGTTTTATCATTATAAATATTGAGGTTTTAGAAATTGTTATTGATGGATTGTTTGGAACTCATAGAGTATTTTCATTCTTAGGTGTTGCTTATGATGTTTTAATTGGTTCATTTGAAATTCTTGCATTTTTAGTACTTGTAGCTGTAATTATATTTTGGATTAGAAGAAATATAGTGAAACTAAATCGTTTTTGGAATCCAGAAATGCAAGGATATCCTAAAAATGATGCTAATTATATTCTTTATTTTGAAATGGTGTTAATGTCATTGTTCTTAATAATGAATGCCGCTGATTTACATTTACAATTTGTAGATGGTGGTTTTGGACATTATCATCAAGCAGGGAGTTTTCCAATTTCACAATTTATTGCTCCTGTCTTTAACGGTATGAGTAACAATCTTGTTTTCTTAATTGAAAGAGGAGCATGGTGGTTGCATATATCAGGAATTTTAGTTTTCTTAAATTATTTATATTTCTCTAAACATTTACACATTTTATTAGCTTTCCCAAATACTTATTTTGCAGATTTAAATGCAAAGGGAAAATTTGATAACTTAGAAAGTGTTACTAATGAGGTGAAAATGATGATGGATCCAACTGCAGATCCTTTTGCTGCACCTGCAAATCCAGATGCTGTTCCTGCTAAGTTTGGAGCTTCAGATGTACAAGATTTAAATTGGGTGCAACTACTTAATGCTTATACATGTACTGAATGTGGTCGTTGTACTTCATCTTGTCCAGCAAATCAAACGGGAAAAAAACTTTCTCCAAGAAAAATCATGATGGATACTCGTGATAGATTAGAAGAGGTAGGTAAAAATATTGATGCAAATAAGGGAACTTTTGTGGAAGACGGAAAATCGTTATTAAACGATTTTATTACACCAGAAGAATTATGGGCATGTACGTCATGTAATGCATGTGTAGAAGAATGTCCGGTAAATATTAGTCCTTTATCTATCATCATGGATATGCGCCGTTACTTAGTTATGGAACAAAGTGCAGCTCCAATGGAATTAAATAGTATGATGACTAATATAGAGAATAATGGTGCTCCATGGCAATACAACCAAATGGATCGTTTAAACTGGAAGTCAGAAGATTAAAATAACTACACAAACAACAACTACAACACAATTACAACACAACTACAACACAATTACAATGAAAAAAGAAGAGATTGAAAGCAAATTACAAGCAATATCTGAAAACGGAGAACATTTAAGCCCAGTTTTACCTGAAGGAATAAAAAATTACCTAATTGATATTGACGGAACAATTTGCGATGACATTCCAAACGAAGAACCAGAAAGAATGGCTACTGCAAATGTATATCCAGATGCACTAGTTACTTTGAATAAATGGTATGATGAAGGACATGTAATATGTTTTTTTACTTCTAGAACCGAAGAACATAGAGTTGTAACAGAGAATTGGTTAAATAAACACGGGTTTAAATTTCATGGAATGGTAATGGGAAAACCAAGAGGTGGAAACTATCATTGGATTGATAATCATTTGGTTAAAGCAACTCGTTTTAATGGAAAATTTACAGATTTAATAGAAAAAGAAGTTACTATTCAAGTCTTTGACGATGAGAATGGAATTTAATTTTCTATAATATAAAAATAAAAAAAATGGCTGAAAATTTAATTGTGCCTACAATGGCAGAAATGATGGCAGAAGGTAAACAACCAGAAGTTCTTTTTTGGGTTGGTTGTGCCGGAAGTTTTGACGATAGAGCAAAAAGAATTACAAAAGCATTTGTTAGAATTCTAAATCGTGCAAATGTTCCATTTGCCGTTTTAGGAACTGAAGAATCTTGTACTGGAGATCCTGCAAAAAGAGCTGGTAATGAGTTTTTGTTTCAAATGCAGGCAATGACTAATATTGAAGTCATGAATGCGTATGAAGTTACAAAAATTGTTACCGCATGTCCTCATTGTTTCAATACTATAAAAAATGAATACCCTGAGTTAGGTGGTAAATATGAGGTTGTGCATCATACACAATTTCTAAAATCTCTTTTAGACGATGGTAGATTAACTATCGAAGGCGGGCAATTTAAAGGAAAAAAAATTACTTTTCATGATCCATGCTATTTAGGTAGAGCTAATAATGTTTATGAAGCTCCAAGAGATTTAATTCAAAAATTAGATGCAGAACTAGTTGAAATGAAGCGTTCTCGTGCAAACGGATTATGTTGCGGAGCAGGTGGAGCACAAATGTTTAAAGAGCCTGAAAAAGGAAATAAAGACATTAATATTGAAAGAACTGAAGATGCAATGGAAACTGCATCTCAAATAATTGCTACAGGTTGCCCATTTTGTAACACAATGATGACAGATGGAGTTAAATTTAAAGAAAAAGAAGCTGATGTTAAAGTTTTAGACGTCGCTGAATTAATTGCTAACGCACAAGATTTATAACAATGAAAAAAATTATAGTATTATTATTTATTACTCAATCATTATTTGCTCAAAAACTTACAAAAGAGCAATTAATTTCTAAAATTTCTGAAGGTACATGTAATTGTATAACAAAAAAGGACATCACTAAAGAAAATTTAGAAATGACTTTAGGTCTTTGTATGCTTGAAGATTTCAATAAATACGAGAAAGATATTGAGAAATATTATGGAAAGAATGTTATAACTGATGAATCTAAAATGGAAGCCTTAGGGAGAGATGTTGGTTTACAAATGGTAACTAAGTGTCCTTCATTTTTGAAATTAGTTATGGAAAATATGGACGAAGAAGATAATGAGACAGTAGAAGAAGTTGTTGAAGATGAACCATCAATAACAGGAAAATTTTTTCAAATTAAATCTGAGCAATTTATTACATTCACAGTTAAAGAAACTTCAGGTAAGACTGTAGAGTTTATTCTATTAAATAATTTTGACAACTCATTTTTGCTTACAGAAAATATTTTAAAAACAAATGATGTTATTGATGTATATTACTATGAATTAGAGATGTTTGATGCAAAAATTAAAAAATTTGTAACTTATAAAATTGTTTCAGATATTATAAAAAAATAAAAATGTTTGTAGAATTTTCAACATTACCTATACATTCTAGAATTTGGATTTATCAATCTGATAGAAAATTTTCTGAAGAAGAAATTTCTGAAATTGAGAAAAGTTTAAAGTCGTTCATAGAATCTTGGTCGGCTCATGGCCAAAGTCTTGAGGCTTCATATTTATTAAGATATGGAAGATTTATAATAATTGCTGTTAATCAAGATATTCAAGCAGTAACTGGATGCTCAATTGATTCTTCTGTGCAATTTATTCAATCCTTAGAACAAAACTACAATGTAGATTTAATGGATAGAATGAATGTAACCTTTAGAACAGGTGAATATATTGCATATAAATCATTAATCGATTTTAAAAAGATGGCTAAATCAAAAGCGGTTTCACTATCAACTATTGTTTTTAATAATTTGGTAAACAATATTGAAGAATGGGAAAGTTTTTGGGAAGTTCCAGCAAGTGAAAGTTGGCATAGTAGGTTTTTTTAATATTTCATTTAAAATGTTAAAAAAATATGTAGTTTTCAATATTTAATCGATTAATTTAATGTATTAATCGAAGACAAAGCGCATAATTAGGATTTTTGCAATTTATAGTGTTAAATTTAAACATAATTTTAAAACTAACATTATGAAAAAATTCTACTTTTTATGTGTTTTACTAA
>JBEDTP010000132.1:0-4131 GCA_040119075.1 Flavobacterium sp. | reverse complement strand
TAGTAGATTTTTTATCTAATATTTTTCTCCCTTGAACATCATATAATGTATAAGTTGTTTCTCCAGTAACTGCTATGTTTAAGTTAATGTTTACAATTCCTTTTGAAGGATTTGGGTAGATTGTTAAATTAGATAAAGCATTTGAAGGAGTACTTAATGATTGTTCAATATTACAAAACGATAATGTAACTGCATTAATTGAACCGCCATCACCATTATATGCGTCGACAACTCTTAAAATCCATGTTCCGTCTGCAGACAAACTATTAAAGTTACTTAAATTTTCGAAAGGTTTAACTGTTCCGGTAATGGATGGTGTGCCAGCTCCACAAGTAAAGGCAACACCTGCATCATCAAGAGTACAAGCAATATCATCATTATCTCCACAAGGCTCATTAAATAAAGTAACTATAGGGCTTCCTATTGCTGCTGGGCCTTCTAAATAATATTTCATATCTTGAATGTAGGTGTGCGAAATATTCAAGGTAACATTTAAATCTCCAATTAATAAACCTCCAGTTACATTAATTGGTACTGTTGCAATACTATTTGCGGTTGTTGCAATTGTCGCATTAGAAAAATCTGTTGCAGAAAACGAGCTTCCGCAAGTCAATTTACCAGTTTCAAAATTAAATACATTTGCACTTGAAGATAATGCACTACCACATCTGTTAGATGGAATTACTCTCCAATAATATTTAGTTTCTTCACTTAAACCAGAAACAGAATAAGATGTTAGAGAAGTATTTATGTTTGTAAATAAAGTTGTAAAAACAGGAGAAGTTGAAACTTGTAAATTATAAGATTCAACATTAACATCTGAATTCCAATTTAATGAAACAGTAGTTGGAACAGTGTGCTGTCCGTTATTAGGCGTGTTTAGGATAGTATTTTGAAATGTACTAGAATATACTTTTAGTTGTTTTAATCTTGTTTCTTCCTCAGTACCATTATTTCCGTTAATTCCAACGCTATAATCTCCTGGTTGAACAGAAGTTAAATTTGAAATTGTCATTGTTACAGTTCCGTTTGCACTTAAACTTGTTGGGCTAAAAGAAGCTGTTGCACCTGTAGGAAGGCCAACCGCAGTAAAGTTTGTAGTCATCGAACCAATTTGTTTATAGTCAAAAGTATAAACGGCGTTTTGATTTGTACAAACAATTAAATCATCAGATTTTGAAGTAAGAGAAAAATTAGAAGTTATTCCAGTAATAACTAATGAGAATTTCTGAGAATTATTAATCAACGTTCCTTTGTGAGTGATCGCTATATCGTAAATTCCTGCTACTGGTACATCAATTTTAATTACTTCAACATTGTCAACATTATTATCACCTGTTCTTATCGCTAAACTATTTGGATTAGATTGAAGTCTCCAAGGGTAATAAGTTGTTGTGCCATCTTTTGTAACTCGTATATCTAAATCATTTACTAAAGCTGGAGTTGGGTCATTGTCACCTAAATTACCATTATTTGCTACACCTGGTAAATCTGTCCATGTAATTGAGGCAATTAGAGGGTTTGAAGCACCGCCAACTGCATTAACACTCATGTTGTAGGTTTGACCTTGAGTTAAATTTTCTTCAGAAACCCATGAGGTTAACCCATTATTAGTTAAAGTCTCTGCTGCTTTTTTAGCATTTAATAATCCCCAACCAAATTTAGCATCAGGGCCGGCATTTCCAGCATCATCTGCAGTATGACAAGCTAACCCTTTTAAGGTTGCAGATCTCATAAAGCTACTTGTTAAATTTTTATGGTGTTGTTGCAATAGTAATAAAGTTCCAGCTACATTCGGACTTGACATTGAAGTACCAGTCATTGTAGTTGTTGAAAAGTTATTTGTACTATTTGCTGAAGTTAATGAAGTTCCATTTCCAGTAATATCGGGTTTAATTCTCCTATCATCAGTAGGCCCTTGACTACTAGAGGAATTTATTAATACACTTATTAATGTACCGTCAGCTGCTACATTTGCATCTTGAGCATTTGCAACAATTAAAGCATTTTTAGCTGTTTTATTACCTGTTAATTTATCAAAACCAGATGCAATAGGGTTTGTATTATTATTGTTTCCTCCATCATTACCAGCTGACATTACAGGTAGATAATAAGGGGATAAATAAGAAATATCATCCCAATTGGCAGCATCAGTAGTATAAGCTCCAATATACCAAGCAGGTAAAGAGCTTCCTCCGTTTGTTATTGGAATACCATAGGAATGGTTAGAAATTAACATTCCTCCTAAAACTTCAGAAAGTGCCTCAGATTCATCATCTGTCCATTCAAATGTTCTTGCAGTAGCTTGATATGCCATCCCTTTTGTACTTGCAGAGGCGTCAGAAGCCATTATGGTACCAGTAACATGTGTTGCATGAGCAGCATAGGTTGTTCCTGAAGGATCATCAACAGTCGTTACTCTTCCAGAAAACAAATTATGAGTTCTTCTTACGGTTCCACCATCCCAAACTCTTGCAACCATCCCTTGACCATTTAAATCTAAACCTAAAGAACCTCCTGAGTTTAAGTGTATAGCTCTAGTTGATCTTGCTGCCGCAGCATTTGTTGTAGAATAATAGATTGGGAATCCATCAGGAGTTAACTTCATAAGTTCTTGGTAAGAACCATCTTTAGTTACAATAGTTAATGGCCAACCGTTTAATTTTGCAGCTTCAATTGCTTTTTTCTTTTCAGCTTGTTCAGCAATTTTAAAATAATTAATTTTTTGTTGAATTTTTTCAACATCATATTCTTTCACAATTTTTTCAACATCAGAATTATCCTGAGCGTTTGATAAAATTGAAAAAAGAAAAAATAGGGTAAGAGTAATTTTCTTAAATTTCATTATTTCAGTTTGTTATGATTTGGTATCAACAAAAATATTCTTTTTTTTTAAATAAAAAAGAGGTTTTATTTTTTTATTAAATGTCTTAAATAGTACATTTACAAAAATTCAAATTATGGTATTAAGTAGGTTTTGGTTGGCAATTTTTGTTTCATCAATTGTATTTGTAGTTGTTAGTTTGTTTTCTGGAACAACATATACCGTTGATTACGTATTGAATGGCGAAAGAGGTAATCCTATATTAATTTCTGAAAAATATATAGATCAAGTTCCTGATTTTATAAAAGATAGTATCCAACTGAAAGACGATAAAACAATGATTGTTAATCGTAATTTGTCAGATCCTGATACGACGTATGTTTATAAAAATCAAACGGTGCAAATTTACAGCGGTGTTCAAAAATCTGATGGATTGTTGGCAACTTGTAAAAGTAGTTTGGTTGATATTATAATTCCGCTTATTGCTTATTTAGCTTTCTTTTGTGGATTAATGGAATTGTTAATTATATCTGGAGTTTCCGGAAAATTAGCCAAAGTTTTGAGTCCAGTTTTTGTAAAAGTATTTCCAGGGATTCCTAAAAATCATCCTTCTATTTCCTATATGACGTTAAATTTTGCGGCAAACTTTTTAGGATTGGATTCGGCTGCGACACCTTTTGGTTTAAAAGCTATGGAAAGTTTGCAAGAGCTTAACGAAGATAAAGATAGAGCAAGTGATCCGCAAATTATGTTTATGTGTTTGCATGCTTCGGGTTTAACTTTAATTGCAACTTCTATTATTGGTTATCGTGCTGCAGCGGGCTCTAGTAATCCTGCAGATGTGATGTTGCCTTGTATTATTACTTCATTTATTGGTACAATCGCTGCTTTTATAATTGTGGGAATTAAACAAAAAATCAATTTCAAAAGTGCTTCATTGGCAATTGGATTAATGACATTAATTGGAGGAATTATTGGCTTGTTGATGTATGTAAATCATTTGGATATTATTGGAAAAAATTATTTTACATCTAATCTTTCAGGATTAATATTGTTAGCAATAATCTGTTTTACCTTGATTTATGCATTCAAAAAAGAGAAATTATTTGCAGAAGCGAGTACAACCGTTTTTGATGCTTTTGTAAAAGGAGCAAATAATGGTGTAAAAACGGGGGTTACTATTTTTCCATATGTTTTAGGAATGTTAGCTGCCATTTCATTATTTAGAAATAGTGGATTATTTGATATTATAAGCAATAGTCTAGCGTACGTTTTTTCAACTATTGGTGTGAACAAACAAATTATCG
>JBEDTP010000131.1:0-4142 GCA_040119075.1 Flavobacterium sp. | reverse complement strand
AATCAGTATTTAGTGTCTTTTTTTGAGAAGCTTTTTCAATTGGAAAAAAATCCAACAAAAAAAGTACGAATTGCCTATTTTGGTGATTCAATGACAGATGGTGACATGATTGTAAAAGATTTTAGAACCTATTTGCAAGAAAAATTTGGAGGTGAAGGTGTTGGTTTTGTAAATATTACTTCAGAATCTGCTTCTTCAAGAAATTCAATTACACATGAGTTTTCAGCTAATTGGAAAACGTATTCTTACTTAAAAACGAAACATCCGGTTAGTCCATTTGGTGTAAACGGACATTTATTTTTTGCTAATGATACTTTACATGATTCTTGGGTAAAATTCAGAGCTACAAAAACACGTTTTGCTACCGAGTTAGGTAATCCAACCTTGTTTTATGGTAAATCTAAAAACACTCATGGAAAAATTTATCAAATTGTTGGTTCAGATACGATTTATAAAAAATTAAAACCAACTAATAAGTTAAATGCTTTATCGCTTTCTTCATACGGACAAAAATCAATGAAAATTAATTTCACTAAGGCAGATAGTATTCCTTTTTATGGCTTTAATTTTGATAATGGTAAAGGGATTCATGTTGATAATTTTTCGAGTAGAGGAAACTCGGGTTTACCGTTATCTACATTCGACATTGGATTAATGAAGCAGTTTCAAGAACAATTGCATTACGATTTAATCGTTTTACAATATGGAACAAATGTTCTTAATTATGGTTCTTATAATTATTCTTGGTACGAGAAAAGAATGAATAAAACGGTAGCACATTTAAAAGAATGTTTTCCTGGTGTTGCTATTTTGGTTGTTTCAACAGCTGATAAGTCAACTAAATATGATATGGAAATGAAGACTGATTCTGCAGTTGTTCCCTTAATGTTGGCTCAAAAAAAATATGCAATAAAATCTGAATCGGCGTTTGTAAATTTATATACATTAATGGGTGGCGATGGTTCAATGGTTTCTTGGACGGAAGAAGAACCAGCAAGAGCCAATAAAGATTATACGCATTTTAATTTTAGAGGCGCAAAAGAGATTGCAAAAATGATTTTTCATCAGATTGATGAAGGATACGAAAAGTATAAAAAAATAAGACCAGTACAAAAACCTTTGAAGAAGGTAATTAAAAAAGACAGTGCTAAGATTGTTAAGGATAGTGTAGTTTATGAAGAATAGTATTTTATTTTTTTGTTTGTTTTTCGGACAATTTATTTTGGCTCAAATTGTTACTGATACAACTGAAGTTGAAATTGATTCAGTCAGTATCGATACTATTTCTGTAGTGGAATTTAAAAACGAAATTTACAATGCAAAAGCAATAAAAAGATTTTTACAAAAGTTAGATTCTGTTGAAACTACAAAGCAAAATAAAGTAAGAATTATTCATATTGGCGACTCGCACATTCAAGCCGACTTATTTTCAGGAAAAATGCGTTCGCTTTTGCAGGAGAAGTTTGGAAACGCAGGTTTAGGCTTTACATTTCCGTATAATTTAGCGAGTACAAATGGAAATCACTATATAAAATATTCGAGTTCTATTCCTTTTTCAAATTACAGAAATGTAAAGCCAGAAGATGGAAAACCTGTTGGATTAAGCGGAATTGCTTTGTACACCGATAAAAATGATTTTGCAATTGAATTAAATGTTAGAGACAAATCTTATGTTTTCAATTCTATTAAAATTGTAGCGTCAAAAGGTAATTTTAATTTGGCAAAAACAGCTAAAAACATTGTAATTGAATCTTCTAAACCAAAAGTAATTTACCATAAAATTAAAAGTGGTGAAGCGCTTTCTATAATTGCCGATAAATACAATTGCTCGGTTTCTGAAATTAAAAGCGCAAATAATTTACGTTCAAATACTATTCAGGCTGGAAAGACTCTACGAATTCCTACTGATGAAAAAGAACCGGTTAAAATCACTAAATCTGAATTTATTTCTGTCACTATTTTCGAAGATAAATATTCATACAATTATTTCTCAGAGGAGAGTTTAGATAAGATTTATATTACTTCAAATGATAAAACGACTGGTTTTTCATTGAATGGAATAATATTGGAAAACAATAATTCAGGAATTGTTTACAGTGCAGTTGGTGTTAACGGAGCTAAAGCTTCTGATTATTTAAAATATCCATTATTTTTTAAACAATTACAAGCTGTTGAAGCCGATTTAGTCGTAATTTCACTTGGTACAAATGAAAGTTTTGATAAAAGAGAAACAGCAGTTTTTTACACAGAATTAAAAGAAATGATGCTCTCTATAAAAAAGCAAAATCCTAAAGTTGAAATTTTACTTACAACACCACCGCCGTCACTTTTTCAAAAAAAATATCCTAATACTTTTGTTGCAAGTTACACAAAAGCGATTAATGAGTTTGCTGAGAAAAATAATTATGCGGTTTGGGATATGTATAAAAACATGGGCGGACTTTATAGCGTGAATTCTAATGCAAAGAAAGGATTAATGTCTAGAGATAAAGTACATTATTCAAAACTAGGATATGAATTACAAGGCGAATTGTTTTTTAAAGCATTAATGGAAACGTACAACAATTTTAAATTAGAAGAATAGTTTGTTAGCATTATTTAAAATACAAGATGTCTTCCAAAATGTTTTTGGTGATTTATCGATTGATGTAATTCAAAATTGGTTTTTTTATAATCCAAAACAACCTTTGTTGTTTAACAGTGCTTTGTTTTTAGGATTCTTTCTTATTTTCTACTTTATATATATTCTTTCAAGAAAAACACATTATTTTAGAATTACTTATGTGGTTCTTTTTTCTTTGTTTTTCTATTATAAATGCAGCGGAATTTATTTTTGGTTACTTATTTTTTCATCTGTATTAGATTATTCTTTGTCTAAACTTATTTTTCAAGAGACAAAGAACATCTATAGAAAATTTTATTTGATTTTAAGTTTGTTTGTCAATTTAGGGCTTCTGGTTTATTTTAAATATACCAACTTTTTTATTGATAATTTTAATACACTTTTTAGCGGAAATGTTGCTTTTGAAGATATAATTCTTCCGGTAGGAATTTCATTTTATACTTTTCAAACATTGAGTTATACTATTGATGTGTACCGAAAAGATTTAGAACCTACAAAAAGTTTTATGGATTTTCTGTTTTTTGTATCTTTCTTTCCACAGTTAGTTGCTGGTCCAATTGTAAGAGCAAGTGATTTTATTCCTCAAATTTATGAAAAACTAAAAATCACTAAAGAGGATTTTAATAAAGCCTTGTTTTTAATCATTGGAGGTTTGTTGAAAAAAGCAGTTATCTCTGATTATATTTCTTCTAATTTTGTAGATCGTGTTTTTGATGCACCAAACAATTATACTGCTTTTGAGAACTTATTAGCTTCTTATGGGTATACCCTCCAAATTTATTGCGATTTTTCGGGTTATTCAGATATGGCAATTGGTTTAGCTTTGCTAATGGGGTTTACATTGCCTCCAAACTTTAGAACACCTTATAAATCTGGTTCAATTACTGAGTTTTGGAGAAGATGGCATATTTCATTATCGTCATGGTTAAGAGATTATTTATACATTTCTTTAGGTGGAAATAGGAAAGGAAAATTTCGTACTTATTTTAATCTTTTCATGACTATGCTTCTTGGTGGGTTATGGCATGGAGCTAATTGGAAATTTGTTTTTTGGGGTGTTTTACATGGAACTGCACTTGCTGTTGAACGCTTCTTCGATTCTAGAATTAAATTACCAAAAACAAGTTTTGTTGGAGCTATAAAAGTCATTTTTACTTTTCACTTTGTAATTTTTTGCTGGTTGTTTTTTAGGGCTAAAGATTTTCAAACTGCTTTTCAAATTGTAGATAATATTTCATCAATTAGTTATGATATTAACCAATGGCAAACTATTTTGTTAGGTTATAAAAATGTAGTTTTCTTAATGACATTTGGTTTTGTTTGGCATTTTGTACCTGAAAAAGGAATTAACAAATTAGAAAAAGTCTTTAATGCCGTACCTATTTATATTAAAGCACTTCTGCTTGGATTTGTTTTCTGGATAGTTTATGCTACGGCTTCGTCTGGACCACAGCCTTTTATATATTTTCAGTTTTAAAATTCTTTTTTCTTAAATTTAAGATAAAATTACTCATTGATA
>JBEDTP010000130.1:0-4145 GCA_040119075.1 Flavobacterium sp. | reverse complement strand
AACGCCACAGTTTAATGAATTTTGTTTTGGTTGGAGGCGGACCAACAGGGGTAGAGCTTGCTGGTGCTTTGGCCGAAATGAAAAAAGCCATTCTTCCCAAAGATTATCCTGATTTAGATGTTCGTAAAATGGAAATCAACCTTATACAAAGTGGCGATAGAATTTTGAATACTATGAGCGAACACGCTTCTGAAAAAGCTGAAGAGTTTTTACTAAAGTTAGGCGTTAGTGTTTGGAAAAACGTCCGTGTTACGGGCTATGATACAAGAATTGTAACTACAAATTCCGATTTATCTTTCGATAGCGCAACCGTTATTTGGACAGCAGGAGTGCAAGGGGCTTTAGTTGGTGGTTTAGATGCTTCTTGTTTGGTTGAAAGAGCCGAACGCATAAAAGTAAACCAATTCAATCAAGCAGAAGGTTACGACAATATTTTTGCTATTGGCGATATTGCTTCCATGTGTTCAGATGAATATCCGCAAGGTCATCCTATGATGGCGCAACCTGCAATGCAACAAGGTCGTCATTTAGCTGATAATATCATTAGGCTAATTGATAAAAAAGCAATGAAACCTTTCGTTTATAACGATAAAGGTTCGATGGCGACAATAGGTAGAAACAAAGCGGTTGTAGATTTAAAAAACTATAAATTTAGCGGTGTTTTTGCTTGGTTTGTGTGGATGTTTGTGCACTTGTTTTCGCTTATAGGTTTCAAAAACAAAGCCGTTGTGTTTTTAAACTGGGTGTACAATTACATTCGTTTCGATAGAGAAGCACGTTTAATTATTCGTCCGTTTAAAAAGAAACAATTGACTAGTTTTACTAGTGATGAGATTTAGTTATGGACTTTAATAATTTTGAACAAAGATTATCAATTTTATATAAAACTATTAATTTACATTATAGCTTTTACAAACCTTTAGTGCCACAAACTAAAGAATATGTTGAGAATAGTAAAAGACACCTTAAAATTTCATTTAGTGTAGGAAGTATAAATGCAGATGAAAAATTAGATGTTTATAGCAGAATGACGACTGTAATTCAGCATCTTGCTAATTTAAAAGACAATGCCAAAAAATATTTATCTGATAAAAATGTTGAGAGTAAAATAGTAGAAGAGAGAATAAATAATTCTATACATTTATCTATAATTACAGATTTATCTAATTCTGAGAAACATGGTTATCCAACTATTTCAAGGCGATCTAAATTAGATCCAAAAATTATAAATGTTAGAGAGTCGTGGAATATAAAATTTCCCTTGTCAAATGTTTTTTATAATCCGATGAATTCTAAGATTGAATTAACTGCTGATATTGTTGACTTTAATGATAATTTTATTTGTGATTTTAATGAATTAATTGAAAAAGGAATTGAAAATTGGGAAGATTTTTTTATTGAAAATTTAAATGAGGTTTCTGGTGAAATTTTATTAATTCGTGAAGCTAAAAAGCAAAAAAATAAACAAATATCAAAAGTTCAACAGACAATTGATGAAGTACATAAAATTCTTGATTCTTCAGAGTGGATTGATGTTGCATCTCAAGAGTTACTTGTAGGAATGATAGTTAGAAATATTCAAAGAGAAAATAATCTAACTAATTCTACAGGGATTATTGTAGAGCAATTTTTAGACGAAAATTCATTACAAATTATAACATTAAAAGATGACTCTCCATTTCGTATTATGAATTTTCATGTTGAAAAATATAATTGGCAAGTCATTAAGATTGTTAAACCAAATGATTTAATGGTTTTAAGTTATTACTATTATAATTGTCATATACTATTGCAAAGTATTAACTGAAAACTGCCAGCTTATTTCTGCTCAATGCTCACTTTCTCATACCCAATCATCAATCCTACAAACTTACTGTAACTTTCTAAACCATCTTGTTGTTGGTTTACTTTTAAGAAACTGTCGTAAAAAATTTCAAAAGCAGTATCAATAGGCGTGTGGTACTTTTTCCAAAATTGTTCGTTTTCGTCAAAATTTTTCAATACACCTTTATTTATGGTTGAAAGAAATTTTTCTGAATTTCCTTCTTGCATCATTTCTAAATTATGCAAACAATAACGTGTTATAAAACTATAAGCTGCATATTGAAAATATAAATCTTCACTTTTTGAAGCTGCAATAAAACCTATAAAATTACATTCACTTTCGCTTCCTATTCCGGTTTGGTGCGCCATTTCATGACAAATAGTTAAAGGCGAATTATATTTAGGTTTTAAAATATTCACCTGAGCTTCATTGGTAAACGGATTCAAATAACCGCCAAAACCCATATAACTTAATGGATAACTAAATAATGAAGCTTTTGTGCTTTTATAATTGTATTGAAAATCACTTAATTCTTCAGGTAAATTTTTATAGCCATTTTGCGCCATTTCAAAAAGTTCAGCATCTGAATAAGGAACAACAACTGCAACCGAATCATTCATGGTAATGGAAAGCTGAATGGCATTTGTTTTGGTAATCATTTTTCCAGTAAATGCTTCTAATTCCGCCAACGTATATTCTTTGTCTATGTTTAGTTTTTGGTGAATTGGAATTCTGTAATAATTCATTCCCCATAAAAAATGAAAGAAAAAATAGAAGATAGAAAACCAACTCAAGACAGTCAATCCGTTTGTTTTCCAATTTTTCCAAAATCCTTTTCTGTGATTCCAAATCCATCGTAATAACAGAAAAATCAAAATATAATAAATTATATCTCCAACAGAAAAAGGAATACTCCCAAAAAAAATTCGAGAAACAAAAGCAATTTTCGGATACAAACCTTTGCTGTACCAGTTTTCCACAAATTCAGGAAAAAAAGCCAAGGATTTAACCAATATAATTTGGACAAATAAGAGTATTGGAAGAATGTATTTTCTTTTCACGGTATCATTTAAAAAGTAAATATAATTACAAATCAATTCATAAAGAAATTAAACTTTGTAACTTTGTGCTTTGACACTTTAAAACTACAAAAAGAATGAGCCAAGAAGTAAGAAACCTTGATCCAAAAGAACTTTGGAATAAATTTGCCGATTTAAATGCAGTGCCTCGTCCGTCTAAAAAAGAAGAGCGTGTAATTGCTTTCATGATGGATTTTGGAAAGAAATTAGGATTTGAAACCATAAAAGATCACGTAGGAAATGTAATTATAAAAAAACCGGCTTCTGCAGGAATGGAAAATAGAAAAACCATCGTAATGCAATCGCATTTAGATATGGTGCACCAAAAAAATAATGATACTAATTTTGATTTCGACACACAAGGAATTGAAATGTATGTAGATGGCGACTGGGTTCGTGCAAACGGAACTACTCTTGGTGCTGATAATGGTTTAGGAGTGGCTACGATTATGGCAATTTTAGAAAGTAAAACGATTAAGCATCCTGCAATTGAAGCTTTGTTTACTATTGATGAAGAAACAGGAATGACTGGTGCAATGGGATTGCAAGGTGGCATGTTAGAAGGGGAAATTCTTTTAAATTTAGATACGGAAGAAGACGATGAAATTGATATTGGATGTGCTGGTGGAATCGATGTTACTGCTACTGCTGAATATGATGAAGAAGACGCTCCAGAAATTGCAGTTGGATATACTATTACTGTAAAAGGTTTAAACGGCGGACATAGTGGAATGGATATTCACAAAGGTTTAGGAAATGCAAATAAAATCATGAACCGTTTATTATTTAATGGTTACGATGATTTTGGACTTCAAATTGCTTCTATAAAAGGAGGAAGTTTGCGTAATGCAATTCCAAGAGAAAGTGTTGCCGAAGTTATAATTGCAAATGTATATGATGACGCTTTTGTATTTGATATGCAAGAAATCATCAACGAAATAAAAACAGAATTAAAAACTACTGAACCTAACTTAGAAATTATAATTGAGAAATCAGAAACAACGCCTAAAAAAGTTATGCCACCAATGGCACAATACTTTTTAGTGAGGGCTTTATACACAGCGCATAATGGCGTATATAGAATGAGTGCTGATTTTGACAATTTGGTAGAAACATCAAACAATATTGCAAAAGTAATAGTAGGCGATGGAAAACTAAGCGTTCAATGTTTAACACGTTCTTCCGTAGAAACAGCTAAGTTTGATTTAGCAAATTCATTGCGTTCTGCATTTGAATTAATG
>JBEDTP010000129.1:0-4162 GCA_040119075.1 Flavobacterium sp. | reverse complement strand
GTCCGCTTTTGTTGAACCACTATCTACTATTAATTTCATTATTAATTTATTTACAATACTTATTCTCAACAAGCCTAACTTTAGACTTTTCACTTTAGACTTTTTACTTTAAACCAATTTTACAAATTTGCAATATGAATAGATAAATCGACTAATTTACTTGAGTAACCATATTCGTTATCGTACCAAGCTACAATTTTGAAGAAAGTACTATTTAAACCAATACCTGCTTTTGCATCAACAATAGAAGTTCTAGAATCAGAATTAAAATCTGTTGAAACAACATCTTCTTCGGTATAACCTAAAATTCCTTTCATTGAAGTTTCAGAAGTTTTCTTTAAAACTGCCATGATTTCATCATAAGAAGTTTCCTTAGCTACTTTCACTGTTAAATCTACCACAGAAACATCTGCAGTTGGAACGCGCATTGCCATTCCTGTTAGTTTTCCATTTAATTCAGGAATAACTTTTCCTACAGCTTTAGCTGCGCCTGTTGAAGCAGGAATAATATTCAATAAAGCTGATCGACCACCTCTAAAATCTTTTCTTGAAGGTCCGTCAACTGTTAATTGCGTTGCAGTTGTTGCGTGAATAGTTGTCATTAAAGCTTCAACAATTCCGAAATTATCATTGATTACTTTTGCTAAGGGTGCTAAACAATTTGTAGTACAAGAAGCATTAGACACAATAGTATCAGTAGCTTTTGCTTTATCGTGATTTACACCCATTACAAACATTGGCGCATCGGCTGAAGGAGCAGAAATCACAACTTTTTTTGCACCACCATTAATATGATATTGAGCAGTTTCTAAGGTGGTAAAAATTCCAGTACATTCGGCAACAATATCAGTACCCACTTCATTCCATTTCAAATTATTTGGATCTTTTTCTGCTGTAACTCGTATGTGTTTATTATTCACATATAATTGCCCGTCTTTTACTTCTACATTACCTGCAAATTTTCCGTGAACAGAATCATATTTTAATAGATAAGCTAAATGATCTACATCTAATAAATCATTAATAGCTACCACTTCGATATTATCTCTGTTTATAGTTTCTCTAAAAACTATTCTTCCTATTCTTCCAAATCCGTTAATTCCTAATTTAATTTTTGACATTTTAATTCTATTAATTGTTAATTTGCGTGAATAGTTGTGTGTTTATTTTAGCAATTTTACAATGAAATTATGTTGACATAATGTCTGATACTCTTATTAATTCTTTATCTATTTCAAAATGACCTTTAATTGCTTGTTCAAGTGGAGTTAAAACAATCTTGTCATTTAAAATTCCTGCCATATAGTTCGATTTTCCTTCTAATAAAGCTTCAACTGCTTTAACTCCAAGTCTTGAAGCTAAAACTCTGTCAAAACACGAAGGGGCTCCCCCACGTTGCATGTGACCCAATACAGAAACTCTTACGTCGTATTCTGGCATATGCTCTTCTACATAATCTTTAAGTTCAAAAACATTTTTACCTGTTTTATCACCCTCTGAAACGACTACAATACTTGAAGACTTTCCTGTTAATTTACTTCTTTTTAATGATTCTAGAAGACGTTCTAACCCTAAGTCTTCTTCAGGAATTAAAATTTCTTCAGCTCCGGCTCCAATTCCGGTGTTTAATGCAATATGTCCAGCATCTCTTCCCATAACTTCTACAAAGAAAAGTCGGTTATGTGAACTTGCAGTATCTCTTATTTTATCAATAACATCAACAACTGTGTTCAATGCAGTATCATAACCTAAAGTATGACTTGTTCCATAGATATCGTTATCAATTGTACCAGGAATTCCCATAACAGGAAAATTGAATTCTTTGTTGAAAATTTCTGCACCAGTAAAAGATCCATCGCCACCAATAACTACTAATGCATCGACATTTTCAGCTTTTAAGTTATTGTAAGCCCTTTTTCTGCCTTCAACAGTCATAAACTCTTTGGAACGTGCCGATTTTAAAACAGTTCCGCCTTTATTAATAATGTTATTTACTGAACGAGGTCCCATTTCTTTAAAATCGCCTTCAATCATTCCTTGATAACCTCTATAAATACCTAAACAATTTACATTATGATAAGCGCAAGTTCTAACAACTGCACGTATTGCAGCATTCATTCCTGGAGCATCTCCACCAGAAGTTAATACAGCTATTTTATTAATATTTGTTGACATACTATTTTATATATGGTAAATTTAAAAAAGGAAATGAATTTTAACTACTCTATTTCAGGAACTTTTAAAGATTCTTTCTCTTTTTCAGCTTCTTTCTCTTTTTCAGCCTCTGGAGTAGGTTGTTTCTTTTTTTCTTGAGTCCAATTCATATAATCTGGAGATAATTCTGAATCCTGAGATTGATTTGAGGAATTAGAATCAGAGTTATTTTGTTTATTTCGCTTTTTAAATATCTTTTTCAGCATTTCACCAAATGTATCAAAATCGATACTATAAGTTAATCCAATACCTTGTGTATATCCAATATTTCCTCCAATATTATAATTTAAATCATTTTCTCTATTGAATACATGCGCTTGTAAAGAACCATCTTCGTTTAATTCCATCTGAATTTCAAGATTTCCAACTAAAACTGATTGTGAAACACCACCAACAGGAACCCCAACTTTTCCATTTATAGATATTTTATCATTCAATTGAGTATTTAAAGTTACCCCTAATCTATCAGAAATTTGATTCACTCTATCGCCTTGACTATAATCTAATCCAAATTTAAGCATACTATCTTCATCAGCAAAAATATCACTTAAAATAGCACTTACACGTTCAAATAAAGGCCCGTAAGCAACATTCCCTGCATTTTCAGCAGTCATAAATGAACCCGTAGATAATAATGCCATTGCTTGGGTTTGTCTTGTGTCTTTATTTTGCAGACGATAATCTATTTCACTTTTTAGAACCGAACTTACATTCGGGAAATCTATATTAAAATCGGGTTGAGGATTACTAATTGTACCATTTAATAGTATAGAAACATTTGTTGCAACTTTTTTATTAAATGTTGCACTTTCTAATAATAATGCAGGATTAGCTTCTGTACTATATATTGCCTCTAAATTAAGATTTGCGCCTAAAGGCTCACCATCCCAACGAATTGTTCCGCCTTTTTTAACATTAAATTTTTTATCAATTAAGCCACCATACTTAAAATTATATTCTCCTTCCTCGATTATAAAATCACCATACATTAAAAACTTACCTAACGTATTAATATCTATGTGCATAGAACCATAACCACTCCCATTCATTGAATGTCCTGAGTCTCTATCTAAAATAATCTCAATATTAGCATTTGTATCTATATCAAAATCTAATTCTAATTCTAACCCTTGATATTTATTTTTTTCTATCGCTTTCTCTCCTTTAACACTGTACTTGTCCTTTTCTGAAACAAAATTTAAAAACGAATTATCTCCCATTGATTCTGAATCGCTAACTGGAATTTTAATTGCAGTTCCTTTTTCAGAAGCTCCATTTACTTTTATAACAAGCGCATTAGTTGGACCTTTTACCGTTGCAAAACCATTCATAAATGCAGTACCAAAATAGTAAGCATCTTCACTATCTTTAGTATCTAAGGCCAACAAATTATTTGATTTAACTTCTAAGTCAATTTCCCAATCAGCAAAAACATTATGTCTTACATTACCATGTAAAATTCCTTTAGTTTTATATTTTCTATCAGTAACTTCAATATTTCTAAAAATAAATTGATGTTCCGTTACGTCAACAATTGCATTTTTTTCAAAATCATAATTGACATTTAAATAAGGAACTTTTACACCCGAATCATTTAAATACAACCTACCATCAATTTCAGGGTCAGTTATCGAACCACCTATTGTTGCTCTTCCTGTAGCGTTTCCTCTAACATCTGACAATATTGAACTCAATAATGGACCAAATGAACTTATATCAAATTTATTAAATGTCGCTTCTAAATCTAATTCTGTTTTATTTTCTATGTAATTTAAGTCCCCTAATAATGTAAACATCTCATTCTCATCCTGCTCTAGCCTTGAGTCAATGAAAAATTTATTAAAATCTTTATTCCCTTTAATGTTGAAGTCTAAATTACCTAATGAAATATTATTTATTTTTAAATTGTCTATTGTAAGTTGAGATTCTGGTTTATATATGGAATTAT
>JBEDTP010000128.1:0-4170 GCA_040119075.1 Flavobacterium sp. | reverse complement strand
GTTGTTACTTCTTTTTAACATGGTGCTGTTTCAGGTTTGGAGAGATGGATTAATCTCATTGATTTTATTTCCAATTTTAAATTATTTGCCGTTAATGTTATTGTTTTTTATTAAAAAACCAATTCCTGTAAAATGAGAGTACTTATAAATTGTTCCAATTTAAAAGTTGGTGGTGGTCTACAAGTTGCTCATTCGTTTTTAAATGAAATAAGTAATAATTACGAGCACGTTTTTCATGTAGTTTTATCTGAAACGCTGAATGAACAAATTGATCAATCTACTTTTTTATCCAATTTTTCATTTCAAGTGTATTCTATACAGCCAACAGTTATTAAAACGATGTTCGGTAATGATGCAGAATTAATTAAAATTGAAAAAGGCTTTAACCCCGATCGTGTTTTTTCAGTTTTTGGACCAACGTATTGGAAACCTAAAGCAAAGCATATTTGTGGTTTTGCGAAGCCTGGATATATTTATAAAGAGTCACCTTTTTTTAAAACACTTTCTTTAAAAGAATCGATAAAACTAAAAATACTTGAATTCTTACATATGTTTTCTTTTCGAAACCATACAGATATAATCATTACAGAAAATGAAGATGTCTCTACCCGTTTACAAAAAAGAATAAAAAAAGAAACACACACTGTTACAAATTACTTTAATCAGGTTTTTCTAGATAATTCAAAATGGGAAAACTCTATTGCAATTCCAAGAACGGATAGTTTTAAGTTTTTAACCATTAGCGCAAATTATCCGCATAAAAATTTAGAAATACTTAAAAAAGTTATTCCAATTCTTTTAAATAAGTATCCAAAATTTAAATTTTATCTTACAATTTCTGAAGAAGATTTTGGTTTTTTACCTACAAAAAGTAAAGAATGCATAACTTTTTTAGGAAAAGTTTCAATTAATCAATGTCCGAATTTATATTCTCAATGCGATTTCTTATTTTTACCCACATTGTTAGAATGTTTTTCAGCTTCCTATTGCGAGGCAATGTATATGGAAAAACCAATTCTAACTTCAAATTTATCTTTTGCAAAGGGAATATGTAAAAATGCAGCAGCTTATTTTAATCCAATGGATGCTGAAAATATTGCAGATGTTATTTATGAATTGGCGATAGATAAAAACAAACAAATTGAATTAATAAATAAAGGAAAAGAGCAATTGAAAACTTTTGACAGTTCAAAGCAAAGAGCAGAAAAGTATTTAAAGATAATTACAAATTAAAGTGAAGAAAGTAGGGATATTAGGAATTAATGGGTTTTTAGGAGATGCACTTTCAAGATATTTGAAATTGTTTCCTGAAAATTTTATTCAAATTGAATCAGATAGAAAATTATTTAAAGATTCAAATTTAATGGACGAGTTTGTTTCTCAATGTGATGTGATTGTTAATTTTGCAGGCTTAAATAGATTAGACGATTTAAATATAGTATACCAAACCAATATTAATATTGTAAATATTTTAATTGAGTCTTTAGAAAGAACAAAATCTAAGCCACATGTAATTTATTCATCAACAATTCATGAAGATAGAGATGAGTTTTATGGTAAGTCAAAAAAAATAGGAAGAGAATTATTGGCTAAATGGTCTAAAGATAATGATTCTGTCTTTACGGGTCTTGTTGTTCCTAATGTTTTCGGACCTTTTGGAAAACCTTTCTATAATTCAGTTGTTGCAACATTTTGTCATCAACTGACTCAAAATGAAGCTCCTCAAATAAATGTCGATGGAGTTTTAAGATTGGTTTATATTGATGACGTAATCCAAACTATTATAGGGCATATTGAAAAAAAAACTAATTTGGATAAATTCGAAGTTGAGTATTCAGCCGAATTAAAAGTATCAGAAATTCTCCAATTATTAAATGATTTTAAATCTCAATATTTAATCAAGGGTAATGTTCCAAAATTAAACTCAAATTTTGAATTGCAATTATTCAATACATTCAGAAGCTTTATAAATTTAAAAAGTCATTATCCAGTAAGTTTAACACAGCATACCGATAATAGAGGGAGTTTTGTTGAGATAGTTCGTCCAGAAATTGGCGGTCAGTTTTCTTTTTCAACAACAGTTCCAGGAATTACTAGAGGAAACCACTTTCATACTCGTAAAATTGAACGCTTCGCAGTAATAAAAGGAAAAGCTTTAATTCAATTAAGAAAAATTGGAACAGATGAGATTTTGAATTTTGAATTAGACGGAGAATCACCTTCTTATGTAGATATGCCTATTTGGTATACTCACAATATTAAAAATATAGGTAATGATATTTTATATACTAACTTTTGGATAAATGAAGCTTATAATCAAGATGATGCAGATACCTATTTTCAAGAAGTTTAGCTAAATTAAAGCAATAGATAAATGAAAAAATTAAAAGTTGTTACAGTTGTAGGTACGAGGCCTGAGATCATTAGATTGTCTCGCACAATAAGTGTTTTAGATAATTCTGATGCTATTGAGCATGTTGTAATTCATACAGGGCAAAATTACGATTATGAATTAAATCAAATATTTTTTGAAGATTTAGGTATTCGCAAGCCTGATTATTTTTTGAATGCAGCTGGAGCTTCAGCAACAGAAACTGTAGGGCAAATATTAATTAAAATTGACCCAATTCTAGAAGAAATAAATCCCGATGCCTTTTTAGTTTTAGGAGATACAAACAGTTGTTTGTGTGCAATTCCTGCTAAAAAACGTCAAATTCCAATATTTCATATGGAAGCAGGGAATCGTTGTTTTGATCAAAGAGTTCCTGAAGAAACAAATAGAAAAATTGTAGATCATATTTCAGATATCAATTTAACATACAGTTCTATTGCAAGAGAATATTTATTAAGAGAGGGTTTTCCTGCGGATAGAATTATTAAAACAGGTTCTCCAATATTTGAAGTATTACATCATTATTTACCTCAAATTGAAAAATCGTCAATACTTGAAAAATTAAATTTAGAACCTCAAAAATATTTTGTTGTATCTTCTCATCGAGAAGAAAATATCAGTAATCCTGCTAATTTTAACGGTTTAATTGAAAGCTTAAACTTAATAGCAGAAACCTATAATTTTCCAATTATTGTAAGTACTCATCCACGTACTCGAAATATGATTGAGAGTAAGAAAATAAAGGTACATTCAAATATTCAGTTTTTGAAACCTATGGGTTTTCATGATTATAATGCTTTACAAATGCATTCTTTGGCTGTTTTGTCTGATAGTGGAACAATCTCTGAAGAATCTTCAATATTAAATTTTCCAGCATTAAATATTAGACAAGCTCACGAAAGACCTGAAGCAATGGAAGAAGCTTCAGTCATGATGGTTGGACTTTCTCCAGAAAGAATAATGCAAGGTTTGGCGCATTTAAAATCTCAAAAAAGAGGAGCGAATAGAAATTTCAGACTTGTTGGAGATTACAGTATGCCAAATGTTTCTGAAAAAGTAGTTCGAATTATTTTAAGTTATACCGACTATGTCAATAGAGTAGTTTGGTCTAAAAAAATTTAAATGCGCGTTTTATTTCTTGCCTTAACCTTTCCTAAAATTGGACAATCTAGTAATCTGTATACAGATTTAATGGAAGAATTCCGCGATCAAGGTCATGATGTTTATGTGGTAGCTCCAATGGTAGATTCTGGTGTTGGTTTGCAAAATGAAGAAGGAATAAATGTTATTCGTGTAAAAACACTTCCTCTTTTAAACGTAAACCCAATAAGAAAAGGTATAGCAAATGTGTTATTGTCTTTTCAATATAAAAAAGCAATTAAAAGACATTTTAAAGTATCAGAAATTGATTTAATAGTAATGCCTACGCCACCAATTAGTTTAATAGATGTTGCTAGTTGGTTGAAAAAAAAGTATAATTCCAAATTATATTTAATTTTAAGAGATATTTTTCCTCAAAATGCAGTCGATTTAAAAATGATGACTAAAGGAGGTTTTATTTATAATTTCTTCAGAAAAAAAGAGAAAAAGTTATATCAAGAGTCAGATTATTTGGGTTGCATGTCACAAGGAAATATTGATTATGTCTTAAAGCATAATATCGAGGTGCAAAAAGAAAAATTACATCTTCTACCAAATTGGCAAAAAGTAATGCCTTTGTTTGAAGGAGACAAGATTGTATTACGTCAAAAATATAGTTTTGATAATAAATTTGTAAT
>JBEDTP010000127.1:0-4171 GCA_040119075.1 Flavobacterium sp. | reverse complement strand
CGCATTCTCAGTAGATGCAATTAATTCTTTTGCAGTTCCTTCTGCATAAATTTTTCCTCTATCGATAATGGCAATTTTAGTACAAAAATCTTGTGCTTCAGTTAAATGATGCGAAGTATATATTATTGTGGTTCCATTTTCGTTTAAACGTTTTAAATAATCAATAATTACGTTTTTAGACTGTACATCGACACCGACTGTTGGTTCATCAAGAAACAAAATAGTTGGATTATGTAAAATTCCGGCAATTAAATTTACTCTACGTTTCATTCCACCAGAGAACGTTTCAATTTGTTTGTTGGCAAATTTTAGTAAACCCAGATGTTCTAAAGCTTCATTTACTTTAATATGTAAATTTTTTCCCTTCAATCCGTACATACTTCCAAAATACAACAAGTTTTCTTTAGCTGTTAAAGTTGGGTACAAAGCATATTCTTGCGGAACAACACCAATAACTTTTTTAATAGCATTTGCATTTTTATGATACGAAAGATTATTAATGGTAAAACTTCCTGAAGTTGGTTTAATTAAACCACATAACATAGATATTAATGTGGTTTTCCCAGCACCGTTAGGGCCTAACAATCCAAATATTTCTTTTCTTTTAACAACTAAGCTTAAGTCATTTACCGAAAAGTCATCTGCATCTTTATATTTCTTATAAAGTTTTTGAGTTTGAATTATAGGTTCGTTCATTTTCTAAATTGCTTTTTTAAGATTTTTAAAAAATATCTCTTCTTTAGCCGCAATAACTAAAAGTTCATCTGCCAAAGTATTATAAACATCTGTTTGATTACTTCTATTTTTATAAACTCGAGCCGCATTTACAGCAAAATCTCTCCACATATCGCCAATAATCGTCATTTCTACAGAAAATTCTTTAAGTCTCTCATTTTTTAAAATAACAGCTGCTTCTTGTAAAAAAGCTGCATAAATAAAACGGAAACCACCACCGCCAGTTCCAATTTCTTCTTGCATTCGAACCATTTGCGCTAAATAATGATTCGCTACTTTTACTCCTTTTTTAGCAGGCCATTTTCTTATATCTTTCGCAACCCATTTCATCCCTTTTATTCCAATAATTGGAACAGGAGCTAACATATCATTACATGTATTTTTTATTCCTTTCTTAATTGCTTTTTCCCAATTTAAGTCTGTAGGAATATGAATTGGATAATACATTTGTCCTTTAGGTGCTAGAGCACCTTTAGCAAAACGTACTTTTTCTAATTCTTTTTCTGATAATGTAGTTACAGTTTCCATTACTGGATCACTGATTAAGAAAGTATTATTTTCTTTTCCGTAAACCACTAAATTATGAGCATTAAAGTGAAAACGATATTCGTCTGGGAAATAAGTTAAATTGTAAACACCAACTTGTAAGCCTGTTGGAATATTATCCTTTAGGTTTTCTTCTAATGCTTTTTGAGCTTGCTCATTATTTGAAAATTTTACTCTTTTAACTTTAATTCCTAATCTTTTGGCAGCTTTATTAAATATAGAACCAGGCATAGGTCGGTAACTAATTGCTGGTGCATGATTTACTTTTAAAAAAGGTAAATAGAAATAAAACAAACCAGAACCAATACCAAAAACCATTGGTTCGCTAATATTTATTCCATGAAACTTTAGCAAATTAGACGCAACTCCATTTTCACAATGAGCAGATTGATGGTGTGTAAAATTAGTCTGCATTATTTTCCTTTAAAGTTTTTTAATTCATCGATTGAAATCTCAAATGCTTCAGCGTATTTTAGAAGCAGTTTTTTGTTCATTTTTTTGAAAACACTAGGTTTTGCATGTCTTTTTACACGCCATTGCCACATATTTACATAATCTGCCAAAGTAACCCAATCCATTTTATGCACCTCCATAAAATAAACTATTGGACTTACAATTCCTGCTTTAACATTTTGTTTAGCTGTTTCTATTCGTTCGTTAATATCTTGAATTGAGTTTTCTAAAGCAATCGTTTTAGGCTCCCAACCAGTACTTAAAGCAGTTGTATATTCTCCATTTTCATCAACAGCATAGCAAAGTTCCTTCAAATTAGTTTTCGAAAGATTACTTTTATCTTGTGGAACTTCATTTTTTTTCATTACTTCTTCTCTTGAATAAATAAATTTATCTCAGCTTCAAAAATTAGTACTTCTTTATTATACGTTTGACAATTCATTGTACAAATACTATAACCATCAGCATCAAAACGAGAAGCTAAAACAGCATCAGTTTGAATGGTATTGCCTAATTTTGGTTGGCTATAAATCTTAGCTCTCTTAATTCCACTAATAAAACCAATAACCTCAACATCTTTTTTCACTTCATGATTCTCATCTAAAAAAAAGGATTGACCAACAATTGAGGAACATGTTTGTGCTGCATTTTCAATTAATCCAACTTCAGTAAAATAACCATTCTCAACAAAAATATTATTTTCTTTAATTTCAAAAATTGTTTTTACATTTTGATCAGACAACTCATAAATGAAATCTACCATTAGCATAGGCGCTCTATGTGGCAAAAAGTTTTTAATATCTATAGTATTTTCTTGTTTTTCCATTTTTAAGAAGCGATTACTGTTTTCATTTGGCTTGTACAAATAACTTCATCGTTTACTTTAGAAACAATATCTACTAAAGTTACACCCATAAATTCTTGTAAAACATTTACAGTTGTAACTACTTGTTCATCTAGTTTTGGCAATCTATTAATTTGAATTGTTTTAATAGAGCCTATATATCCTGTTGGAGCAGGTTCGTTCTTTAAATAAAATTGGTATCCAGTATATAATGCGACTGATTGTGCCATATGTTCTACTAAACCCGATTCTTGAAAAATATTATTTGACACAAAAATGTTTTCTTGAGGAATAGTTAAGCCAGCAATTATTATATTCTCTTCAAACAAGATAAGTTTGTCTACCATAACAAATGGGAACTTTTGCGGGATTAATTTTTCTACAAAATCTTTATCTAAAATAGGTAAATCTTTATTTTTCATATTAGCAAACCGTTAAAAAAGCATATGAATAAGAGAAACGTCCACTTTCTGGAACGGATAATAATATTTTATCTCCCTTTTTAAGCTTATTAGAATTCATTAATTCTTCTAACATTAAATAGATTGAAGCAGACCCTACGTTTCCAACATTTTTTAAATTCATAAACCAATTTTTCATTGGAATTTCAATACTTTCATTCTTTAAAGCATTATATAAGCCATTTACAAAATAATGCGAAGAAACATGTGGCAAGAAATAAGTAATATTTTGTGGTTGTATATTATTTTTAGTTAATGCCAATTTCATGCTTTCAGCGCCTTTAACTAAAATATGCTGATCTAAAATCTTTACATCCTGTTTGATAGCAAAAACAGATTCAGATAACCATTCATTTGAATTGTAATCACTCCATGGTTTTAGGGTTCCATTTTCCAATTTATCGCCACCAGCATACATACAAGCTTCTAGCTCATGTGCGTAGGAGAAAGCTTCCATCCACTCAATTTTTAATGAAATGTTTCCTCTTTTTTTATTTTCTAATAGAAAAGCTCCTGCACCATCAGACAACATCCATCTTAAAAAATCTTTTTTGAACGCAATTATAGGTTGCTCTTCTAGCTTTTTAAGATTTACAATTTCATTCTCATATTTATTTGCTTGCATCCATGTAGAAACCCTTTCTGAACCAGAACAAACAGCATTACTTGTGTTTCCAGATTTTATAGACAAATAACCAAATTTTAAGGCATTCATTCCTGCATTACAAACTCCAGAAGAAGAGTTTAATTCTACTGATTGGCTTTTCATTAACCCATGAACCATTGCTGCATGAGATGGTAATAAATGATCTGGCGTAGATGTTCCACAAGATAATAATTCAACATTTTTTGAAGTAAAATCCGTGTCAAAAAGAGTGTTTATTGCGTTATTCGCTAATTCTGCATTAGTATGTGTAGGATTTCCTTTTATATCTAAAGCATAATATCTTGAAGTAATTCCGTTATTTCTAAGTATAATTCTCCTTGCTTTTGAAGCAGAATCATTAATCAAACCTAAAAAAGATTCCATTTCATCATTTGAAATAGCTTCATTTGGTAAATACTTTCCTGATCTTGTTATATAAACTTCAAACATTTTATTTATAAATACTTTTAAACTCCTTTAAAATAA
>JBEDTP010000126.1:0-4188 GCA_040119075.1 Flavobacterium sp. | reverse complement strand
ATTTTGTTTATCACGATTTTCAGAATTTCATTCAAAATAAACCTATAAAGAAAGCAGCTTATTTTATTTGGGCAAACCCTTATATGGTTGCTGGTAATACTACTTTTATAAACGAATTATTAAAATTAAATCATTTTCAGAATATTTACGAATCTAAAGAAGGTCGTTATCCAGAAGTTGAATTGAAGAAAATTCGTTTAGATGGTGATCCAGATTATGTTTTTCTTTCTTCCGAACCTTTTCCGTTTAAAGACGAACACGCATTTGAAGTAGGACGATTTACCCATCATGCAAAAACCGTTTTTGTAGATGGCGAAATGTTTTCTTGGTACGGTTCTCGATTAGTCAAAGCTTTTCAATACTTTAAAGATTTACATAATCGTATTGCATAAAAAAACCACGCCCTTAGACGTGGATATTTTTTCTAACTAACCTAACCAAATATGAGAAATCTCACTTTTTTAACTCTGCAAATATCGTTATAATATTCTGCTTCTATGTTAAGGTTTTGTTATTTGTATGTTATTGAATGCTAATTTTATAACAATTATTTTTTGTCTTGCATTGCGAATACTTTTTTCAATAAATCAGATGATCTAGCGCTAAAGTTTCCTCTAATGTTTTGTTCTTCGACTGCAATCATTTTAAATACGCCTTCCATTGCTTTGTTTGTAGTGTAATCTGTTAAATCTGGATTTACTTTGTTTACAAAAGGAATAGCATTGTATTTAGTAATAATATTTGCCCAAACTTTATCAGCACCTACTTTTGAAAATGAATTTTTAATCACTGGATTAAATTTTCCATACAATGCAGTTGAAGTTGAGCTTTGTAAATAAGTTGTTGCAGCTGTATTATTCCCCATTAATATGTTTTTAGCATCGTTAAAACTCATTTGCTTTACAGCATCAACAAAAATAGGAGTTGCTTCTTTTACTGCATCTTCTGCAGCTCTGTTTAAAACTTTCAAACCTTCATCAGCTAAATTTGATAATCCTATATCACGTAATCCTTTGTCTACTTTTTGTAATTCTTCTGGCAATAAAATTTTTACAGCCTCATTTTTGAAAAAGCCATCTGTTGCCGTAAGTTTTGATACCTGTCTATCAATTCCTTTGTCTAACGCTTCTTTTAATCCGTTAGAAATGTCTAACTGACTTATTCCAGTTGTTCCTTGTGGTAATTGATCCATAACTTGTTGCATTTCTGCGCATCCAAATAATGTAAAGGCTAATAAACTTAATGTAATTTTTTTCATAATATTTATTTTCTATGTAATAAATCAAAGATAATGCCTTTTTTTAAATTGCTATAAAATCTCTTGAAAAGTGTGGATTAAAAATTATTAAATTCGTAAATTGCACGCTTTAATTTTATATAAAATTACACATGGAACAACAACAACCTTATATCCCTAATAATAAAGTAAGAATTGTTACTGCGGCATCACTTTTCGATGGTCATGATGCGGCAATTAACATAATGAGAAGAATTATTCAAGCAACAGGCTGCGAAGTAATTCATTTAGGGCATGATAGAAGTGTAGAAGAGGTTGTAAATACAGCAATTCAAGAAGATGCAAATGCTATTGCAATGACTTCTTATCAAGGAGGTCATACCGAATATTTAAAATACATGTTTGATTTGCTTACTGAAAAAGGAGCAGGACATATTAAAATATTTGCAGGTGGTGGTGGAGTTATACTTCCGGTTGAAATCGAAGAATTACATGCATATGGAATTGAAAAAGTATATTCACCAGATGATGGTAGAGCTTTAGGTCTTCAAGGAATGATTAATGATTTGGTAAAACGTGCTGATTATCCAATTGGAGATAAACTAACAACTGAAGCAGATCATTTAGAAAATAAAAACCCAAGAGAAATTGCCCGTGTTATTTCGGCAGCTGAAAATTTCCCTGAAATTGCAAAAGCAACTTTAGAGAAAATTCACAAAACAAACGAAACATCTAAAATTCCAGTTCTTGGAATTACAGGAACAGGTGGAGCAGGAAAATCATCTTTAGTTGATGAATTAGTTCGTCGTTTTTTAATTGATTTTCCAGAGAAAACAATCGGATTAATTTCAGTAGATCCATCGAAACGTAAAACAGGAGGAGCACTTTTAGGAGATAGAATTCGTATGAATGCTATTAACAATTCTAGAGTGTATATGCGTTCGTTAGCGACACGTCAGTCTAACTTGGCATTATCAAAATATGTTGCTGAGGCTATTCAAGTATTAAAAGCAGCTAAATATGATTTAATTGTTCTTGAAACTTCTGGAATTGGTCAATCGGATACAGAAATTATGGATCATTCAGATGTTTCTTTATATGTAATGACTCCAGAATTTGGAGCAGCAACTCAATTAGAGAAAATCGACATGCTTGATTTTGCCGATTTAGTAGCGTTAAATAAATTTGACAAACGTGGTGCTTTAGATGCTATCCGCGATGTGAAAAAACAATACCAACGCAATCATAACCTTTGGGATGTAAATCCTGATGAAATGCCTGTTTTTGGAACTATTGCTTCTCAATTCAATGACCCAGGAATGAATACGTTGTATAAATCTATAATGGATAAAATTGTAGAGAAAACGGAATCTGATTTAAAATCTACTTTTGAGATTACACGTGAAATGAGCGAGAAAATCTTTGTAATCCCTCCGCATAGAACACGTTATTTATCTGAAATTGCAGAGAACAATCGTAAATATGATGAAACGGTTTTAACGCAAGTTGAGGTGGCACAAAAATTATACGGAATTTTTAAAACTATTGAATCTGTAAATGGAAATTTACCTCAATTTGATAAAGCAGGAATTATTGAAGATTCTTTACAAATTAACGACTCAAATAAAGAATTCGTTTCTTTATTAGTAAAAGAATTTGACCGTGTGAAAATGAATTTAGACCCATACAATTGGGAAGTAATTCAAACTTGGGACGAAAAGGTAAACAAATACAAAAACCCTATTTACTCGTTTAAAGTACGAGATAAAGTAATTGAAATAAAAACACACAGTGAATCTCTTTCACATTCTCAAATTCCAAAAATTGCTTTGCCAAAGTACCAAGCTTGGGGTGATATTTTAAAATGGAATTTGCAAGAAAACGTGCCTGGAGAATTCCCATTTGCATCAGGATTGTATCCGTTTAAGCGTGAAGGAGAAGATCCAACGCGTATGTTTGCAGGAGAAGGTGGTCCTGAAAGAACAAACAGACGTTTTCACTATGTTTCTTTAGGTATGCCAGCAAAACGTTTATCAACCGCTTTTGACTCTGTAACTTTATACGGTAATGATCCTGACCATAGACCCGATATTTATGGTAAAATTGGTAATGCAGGAGTTTCTATTTGTTGTTTAGACGATGCGAAGAAATTATATTCTGGATTTGATTTAAGTCATCCTGCAACTTCGGTTTCTATGACAATTAATGGACCAGCACCTATGTTACTAGGATTCTTTATGAATGCTGCTATTGATCAAAATTGCGAAAAATATATTAAAGAAAACAGCTTAGAAGCTGAGGTTGAAGCTAAAATAAAAGCCATTTACAAAGAAAAAGGAACAGAAAGACCAACGTATAATGGTGCTTTACCTGAAGGAAACGATGGTTTAGGATTGATGCTTTTAGGTGTTACAGGAGACCAAGTGTTACCAGCTGATATTTATAATGATATTAAAGTAAAGACATTAGCGCAAGTTCGTGGAACGGTTCAGGCAGATATTTTAAAAGAAGATCAAGCGCAAAATACGTGTATTTTCTCAACAGAGTTTGCATTGCGTTTAATGGGAGATGTTCAAGAATATTTTATTAAAGAAAATGTTCGTAATTTCTATTCGGTTTCTATATCTGGTTATCATATTGCAGAAGCAGGGGCAAACCCAATTACCCAATTGGCATTTACATTGGCAAACGGATTCACTTATGTAGAATACTATTTAAGTAGAGGAATGGATATCAATGCTTTTGGACCTAACTTATCATTTTTCTTCTCAAACGGAATCGACCCCGAATATGCTGTTATTGGTCGTGTAGCGCGTAAAATTTGGGCAAAGGCTTTAAAATTGAAATATGGAGCAAATGAAAGAGCTCAAATGTTGAAATACCATATTCAAACATCAGGTCGTTCGTTACATGCACAAGAAATCGATTTCAATGATATTCGTACAACATTG
>JBEDTP010000125.1:0-4218 GCA_040119075.1 Flavobacterium sp. | reverse complement strand
TTGTACAAAAAGACTTGTGGACTGAAGATATTTTAGAAGATATTTTTATTCTTGGAAACGATGAATTCAAAATCTCATACACCTTTGAAGAAATTGATCAAGTAAACTGGAATGAAGAATGGGAAAAGAATTTTGAAGCAATTGATGTGGATGGAAAATGCCATGTTAGAGCTCCTTTTCATTCAAAAACTGAAGCTGAATTTGATATTGTTATAGAACCAAAAATGAGTTTTGGAACCGGTCACCATGAAACTACACACATGATGATTCAACATTTATTAGAAACAGATGTTTCAGGCAAAAAAACATTAGATATGGGTTGCGGAACTGCAATTTTAGCAATTTTAGCAGAGATGAAAGGCGCTCAACCTATTGATGCTATTGACATTGACAATTGGTGTTATTTAAATTCTATTGAAAATGCTGATCGTAATAACTGTAAACATATTTCGGTTTATGAAGGTGATGCTGCTTTATTAAAAGGAAAAACATACGACATTATTATTGCCAACATTAACAGAAACATTTTGTTAAACGACATGAAGCAATATGTGGATTGCTTAAATGCAAATGGAACTTTATTTTTAAGCGGATTTTACACTGAAGACATTCCGGTTATTGATACCTCTTGCACGGAGAACGGATTGACTTACGTTAAAAAATTTGAAAGAAATAATTGGGTTGCTTTGAAGTATGTTAAGTAGGTTTTAGGTTTTAGGTTTTAGGTTTTAGGTTTTAGTGAAATTATAATTCATAATTCATAATTCATAATTCATAATTATATATATTTTTCATAAATTTGCAATCATAAACATTTGAAACTTAAACTTTTAAAATAAAGAGAATGAGTACAATAGAAAAAATACAAGAAGACGTTTTAGTTGAAGAAGCTGTAGGTTTAGACAACGAAATTATTTTATATAATGATGATGTAAACACTTTTGACCATGTTATTGACACATTGGTTAGAGTGTGCAATCATGAACCTTTACAAGCTGAGCAATGTGCTGTATTAGTTCACTATAAAGGACAATGTGCAGTAAAAACAGGAAGTTACGACGAACTTAAACCGTATTGCTCTAGTTTACTAGATGCTGGTTTAAGTGCAGAAATTCAATAAAATAAAAAATCCCGATAAAATCGGGATTTTTTATTCTATGAACTCATTTTTCCTATAGCACAACTGACATAAGATTTTGCTTTAGAACCTAAACTATTGGCTTCACCATCTTCTGGATAACCTATTTTTTTAAGGATTGATTTTATTTCTTCTAATTTTTCATCATTTACTAAGTCAAAATTAACTGAATTATCTTCAACATTAACAGTAACATTTGAAACTGATTCAACAGAGGAAACATTTTTTATGATTGTATTAGCACAACCACTGCATTTTAAATTTTGTATATAGATTTGTGTTTTCATAATAATTTGTATTTTCATAAAGTTACAAAACAGAAAAGCAAATGTCAATTAGAAAAGAGACTTTAACGAAATTTTAATGCGGTAAAATATCTTTTAACAATCCATAAATATACGTTCCTAATAAAGCCCCTAAAAGAACAATTCCTATCGAATAAATTCCTGTTCCTAAAAGAATAAATATTGGTCCCGGACAACATCCTACTAATCCCCAACCTAAGCCAAATAAAATTCCTCCAATTATATAACGAGTAAAGCCTTTTTCTTTCTCCACAATCATTATTGAATTGCCTTTAAAGTCTTTTACTTTTTTCTTTTTTATGATTTGAATACCAATAACTCCAGTTGCAATGGCAATCATGATAATTCCGTACATATGAAAAGATTGAAACATAAACATTTCATATATACGATACCAAGAAACAGCTTCTGCCTTGGTTAAAACAATTCCAAATATAAATCCTACGATTAAAAATCTAAATAACTTCATCTTTCTTTTCTTAAATTAAAATAATATTGGTAAAATTAAGTGCGCCATAATTAAACCTCCAATAAAGAAACCAATGACAGCAATTAATGATGGAAGTTGTAAATTACTCATACCTGAAATTGCATGTCCAGAAGTACATCCACCAGCATATCTTGAACCAAATCCAATTAACAAACCTCCTAATAATAAAATTGCAAATCCTTTAAACGACACCATCGTTTCAACACTAAAAAGCGCATCTGGAACTAATTTCCCATTTGGAGCATCAATATTCATTGTTGCCAATTGATTAATTGTTTCTGAATTAATAGCAACTTCAGTTCCATTTTGTAAAAAATGATACGCAACAAAACCACCTAAAATGGCACCAATAACAATTGCTAAACTCCATTTTTGTTCTTTCCAATCTAAAACAAAAAAAGAACTGTGTTTACCTGCTCCTGCCATTGAACACATCGTTCTTAAATTAGAAGACATTCCAAATGCCTTTCCAAAATAAATGAGCACAAGCATAATTAAACCAATAAATAAACCAGAGATAGCCCAATGCCAAGTTCCATATAGAAATTCCATAAATCAATTATTTTACAGCAAAAATAAAAATTCAATTCTTAAACTGTGTAACTTTTATTACTTTATCTTAAATTTGAACAATAAACTTTATAACTATGAACAAAATAGCAATTGAAATAAAATGGGGAATCATTTTTACAATATCTGGCTTATTGTGGATGTTTCTTGAAAAGTCATTAGGCTGGCACGATGAATTAATTGGTAAGCATCCTATTTATACAATGCTTTTTGCGGTAGTAGCGATTGTAATTTTTGTATTTGCTTTACATGATAAAAAAATAAATTTCTTTGAAAACAAAATGGATTGGAAACAAGGTTTTTTATCAGGATGTATTGTTTCGTTAGTAGTAACATTACTAAGCCCAATAAGCCAATACATTACAAATGAAATTATTTCACCAAATTATTTTCAAAACGCAATTGATTTTGCTGTAAAGAATAACAAAATGAAACTAGAAGATGCTCAAGCTTTTTTTAATTTAAAAAGTTATATGTTTCAAGCAGCTTTTGGAGGTTTATCAATGGGGATTGTTACTTCAGCAATTGTTGCCTTTTTTATGAAATCAAAATAAACATTTAATGAAATACTTTTTATTATTAACTGTACTCGTAGTTTTTACTTCATGTGTAAGTACAAAATCTACTATTCAAAATATAGACAATACAGCTGTAAAACCTACAGTTAAGAATGACATGTTTTTATTTACTGAATATGCATCTGACGGAAAATATGGTTTTGATGCTGATTACCCAATAAATATCGGACTCATATTAGACCGACAAGAAAATCAATATCTTGGTTATTTTTTTAACGGATTAGAAGGAAAGAATGGAGAGAAAATAACTTTTAAAAAAGTAGATACTTGTTGTCCATTTCCTACAAAAAACAACACCATGGGTGCAGGAACACTTTCTATTTATGAATATACTTTTGAAGGGACAAACAAAAAAGGATTACTGTATTTTAATACTTTAGAAAAAGGCAAAATTCTTTGCCCAAAAGGTTTTAAAATTAAAAATAAATAAACTATAAAAAATTAAATTTCAGTAAGTAATATAAGTAACCTTTTAAACAGCTGTTTAAAAGGTTTTTCTTTTTATCTTTGCAACTTCAAAATCAACACAAAATGAATTTAAAAAACATACCTCAAATTAAACATACAGAATCAGGTAACTTTTTTCTTTTAGCTGGTCCTTGTGCTATCGAAGGAGAAGAAATGGCAATGCGAATTGCAGAACGATTGGTTGAAGTAACCAATAAGTTAGAGATTCCGTTCGTGTTTAAAGGTTCGTTTAAAAAAGCAAATCGCTCTAGAATTGATAGTTTTACAGGTATTGGTGACGAAAAAGCCTTAAAAATTCTTGAAAAAGTATCAAAAGAGTTTGGAGTTCCAACCGTTACTGATATACATACCAATGAAGATGCTGTAATGGCCGCTGCATATGTTGATATTTTACAAATTCCTGCATTTTTAGTTCGCCAGACCGATTTAGTTGTTGCGGCGGCAAATACTGGTAAAACTGTGAATTTGAAAAAAGGGCAATTCATGAGTCCGGAAAGCATGAAACATGCGGTTCAAAAAGTATTAGATTGCAATAATCAAAACGCAATGGTTACCGATAGAGGAACAATGTTTGGATACCAAGATATGATTGTAGATTTTAGAGGGATTCCTACGATGCAACAATATGCAACAACTGTTTTAGATGTTACCCATTCGTTACAACAACCT
>JBEDTP010000124.1:0-4230 GCA_040119075.1 Flavobacterium sp. | reverse complement strand
AACAAATTGCGGACAAATTAAATGACTTAGCAAAAAAACAAGATAAACTTTCAGAAGAAAAAGAAAAAAACACATCTGAAAAACAAGATGAAATTAACAAAGAGTTTAAAGAGTTGTCTAAAGAGTTAGACGAATTGAAAAAACAAAATGAAGAGTTAAAATCTCCATTAGATATTCCAGATACAAAGCCAGAAGAAAAATCTGTTGAAGAGGATTTAAATAAAGCCAAAGAGAAATTGGATAATAAAAATCAAGATGGTGCTAAGCCTAAACAGAAATCGGCTGCCAAGAAAATGGAAGAAATGAGTCAGTCTATGTCTGCTTCTATGTCTGGTGGTGAAATGGAACAAATGGAAGAAGATGCAAAAGCACTTCGTCAAATTTTAGATAATTTATTGACCTTTTCTTTTGATGAAGAAAGCTTAATTAAGACAACTAAAGAAACACAATCTCGTTCTTTACAATTTAACCGTATTTTAAAAAAGCAACAAGAATTGAAAAATCAGTTCAAACACATTGATGATAGTTTGTTTGCTGTTTCATTGCGTAATCCTATGATTAGTGAAATAGTTTTAAATGAAATTGGAGAAATTCATTATAATTTAGATAAGACTTTAGAAACCCTTGCGGATAATAATATTCAAAAAGGTGCTTCACATCAACAATATGTTTTGTCATCAGCTAATAAATTAGCTGATTTTTTAAGTAATGTTCAAAATCAAATGCAGATGCAAATGTCTGGTCAAGGTCAAGGTAAACCTAAAAAAGGAAATGGAAGCGGAATGCAACTTCCAGATATTATTAAAAAGCAAGAAGGTTTAGGCGAGAAAATCAAAGACGGAATGAAGCCTGGCGATAAAGAAGGTCAAGGAAAAAAACCGGGTGAAAAAGGAAAAGAAGGTGAATCAGGAAAGGGTTCAGAAGAAGGTGAAAATGGTTCAGAAGGCAATGCAGGTAAAGTGCTACAAATCTTAAAAGAACAACAGCAACTTCGTGAAGCATTACAAAATGAATTAAATAAGCAAGGAATGTCTGGTGCTGGTCAAAGTGCTTTAGATAAAATGAAGGAGATTGAAAAGCAATTAATCAATATAGGTTTTAAAAATGAAACGCTTCAAAAGATGCTCAATTTAAAACACGAATTGTTAAAATTAGAGAAAGCTATTCAACAGCAAGGAGAAGATACGAAACGTAAATCTAATTCTAATAAAGATGATTTTAATGGAACCGCTACTCCACTTTCTGAAGAGCTAAAAGAATATTTAAATAGTATTGAAATTTTAAACCGACAAAGCCTACCTTTGCAACCAAATTTTAATAACAAAGTACAACACTATTTTAAGAGCAATGATTAGTTTTAATTATGAAACCGATTTTGAATTACCAAATGAAGAAGCTTTCGAAAATTGGATTATTGATATTGTGGATTCTGAAGCATCTGCTGTAGGTGAAATTAACTACGTTTTCTGCGATGATGATTATCTGCATAAAATTAATGTAGAATATCTAAATCACGATACTTTAACCGACATCATTAGCTTCGACTACACAGTAGGAAATTTAATACAAGGCGATATTTTTATTTCTATAGAAAGAGTGAAGGACAATGCGACTGATTTTAATGTGTCTTTTGAAGAGGAACTAAAGCGCGTTATGGCTCACGGTATTTTGCATTATTGTGGATATAAAGACAAGACGGATAAAGATGCAGGAATAATGCGTCAAAAAGAAGAAGAGAAAATTAAGCTGTTCCACGTGGAACAATAATTTTCAAATATTAATCTAATGTTTCACGTGGAACAATGAGTTTATTTCAAGAAAAATACGATGTAATTGTAGTGGGTGGCGGTCACGCTGGTTCCGAAGCGGCAGCTTCGGCAGCGAATTTAGGCTGCTCTACTCTATTGGTTACAATGAATATACAAAACATAGCGCAAATGTCTTGTAATCCTGCTATGGGTGGAATTGCAAAAGGACAAATTGTGAGAGAGATTGACGCGCTTGGTGGTTATTCTGGAATTGTTTCAGACGCCTCGGCGATTCAATTTAAAATGTTGAACAAATCAAAAGGACCTGCTATGTGGTCTCCAAGAGTTCAAAGCGATAGAATGAAGTTTGCTGAAGAATGGAGAATGATGTTAGAAGGAACGCCTAATTTGCATTTTTACCAAGAAATGGTTTCTGGCCTTTTAACAGAAAACGGAAAAATTATTGGTGTAAAAACGTCCCTCGGACAAATTATAAAATCGAAAACAGTTGTTCTTACAAATGGAACATTCTTAAACGGATTGATTCATATTGGCGATAAACAATTTGGTGGGGGTCGTGCAGGTGAAGGTGCTGCTTTTGGTATTACCGAAGATTTAGTAAATTTAGGTTTCGAGTCTGGAAGAATGAAAACCGGAACGCCTCCACGTGTAGATGGTCGTTCTTTAGATTATTCTAAAATGATTGAGCAACCTGGAGATTTAATTCCTGAAAAATTCTCTTATTTAGAAAGCTCAAAAGCATTAACAGAACAACGTTCTTGTTGGATGACGTATACTTCTCCAGAAGTACATGATTTACTTCGTGAAGGTTTTGATCGTAGTCCAATGTTTAACGGAAGAATAAAAAGTATTGGTCCGAGATATTGTCCTTCAATTGAAGATAAAATTAATCGTTTTGCAGATAAAGACAGGCATCAATTATTTGTTGAGCCTGAAGGTTGGAATACATGCGAAATGTATGTAAACGGATTTTCCACTTCTCTTCCTGAAGAAGTACAGTTTAATGCTATGCGTTCAGTTGCCGGTTTTGAAAAAGTAAAATTCTTTAGACCAGGTTATGCAATTGAATACGATTATTTTCCACCTACACAATTGAAACACACTTTAGAAACCAAGTTGGTTGACGGTTTGTTTTTTGCTGGTCAAATAAATGGAACTACCGGATATGAAGAAGCGGCTTCTCAAGGTTTAATGGCTGGAATTAATGCTGCATTAAAAGCGCAAGAAAAGGAACCGTTTATTTTAAAACGTAATGAAGCTTATATAGGGGTTTTGATTGATGATTTAATTACTAAAGGAACAGAAGAGCCATATCGTATGTTTACTTCTCGAGCGGAATACAGAACTCTATTGCGTCAAGATAATGCCGATTTCAGATTAACACCAAAAGGTCATGCTTTAGGTTTGGCTTCTGACGAACGATTAATTCGTATGGAAAAGAAACTTTCTCAGTCATCTGAAATGGTTAATTTTTTTAGAGAAACAAGTTTAAAACCAGAAGAGGCAAATCCTGTTTTAGAAGCAAAAGGTTCTGCTCCAATGGCACAACCGGATAAAATGTTTAAAGTGCTATCTCGACCACAAATTGATTTAGAAGATTTTTTAAAGTTTGATAAAGTTGCTGCTTATGTTGCAGAAAGAGATTTGGATAGAGAAGTAATTGAACAAGCAGAAATTCAAGTGAAGTATTCTGGTTATATTGAAAAAGAAAAAAATCACGCTGATAAATTGAATCGTTTAGAAGATGCAATTATTCCAGACAATTTCGATTTCGATAAAATTAAATCCATTTCAATTGAAGCAAAACAAAAACTAAATAAAATCAGACCTAAAACAATTGCGCAAGCATCTCGTATAAGCGGTGTTTCTCCAAGTGATATTTCGGTTCTATTAATTCATATGGGAAGATAATGGGATTTAAGAATGTTGATTAACGATTTTTGATTTTTGAAGTTTCTTGTATTCTGAAATCAGCAGTCGTTAATCTTCTATCAAAAATCAAATGTTTCACGTGAAACAATTTTGTTAAGCACTACTCTACTTCTTCTATAAAATAATTAAAAGTGAATTTTACAAACAGTATAACATATATAAAAGTTTCAGATCATTCGGTTTCTAAAGAATCGTTTGATTTGCTTTTTAATGAGGAATACGAAATTTTAAAAACAAACCCTCAACCTAGTTTAGAAAAACTTCCTTCTTATTATGAAAGTGAAGATTACATTTCGCATACCGATTCTAAACGAACACTTTTCGAAAAAGTATATCATTTGGTAAAAACGAATGCTTTAAAAAATAAAGTCAACTTAATTTCTAAATTAATTCCACAAAAAGGAACTGTTTTAGATATTGGTTCTGGAACAGGTGATTTTTTAATGACGGCTAAAAATTCTGGTTGGGAAATAAAAGGTTTAGAACCAAATCCAAAAGCAAGACAAATTGCCGTTTCAAAAGGAGTTGT
>JBEDTP010000123.1:0-4251 GCA_040119075.1 Flavobacterium sp. | reverse complement strand
GAGTTAAATCATGCAACAAATGCTTTATGTATTGTAGGAAGAAGGAGTATGTCTAAACATTTATTTTTAGATAGACGTTCCTTTATGAATTCTTATGATTATACAATTGATATTAGTGGAGATTATTTGGCCGGAATTCTTGATGCTGTAGCACCTGTTGGTGGCGGAATCAATTTAGAATATTATTTTTCTCGAGTTGATAATCAAAAATTAGGTGCAGGTAGTAAACTACCACATAATGTTATGGGTTTAATTGGTGTTGCAAATGGTATCGATGGCGATTTGCGTCCAGGTTTACCAAGCCAAATGATAGAAGTACACGATCCTTTACGGTTAATGGTCGTAGTAGAGCATTTTCCCGATAAAGTTTTATATGCAATTACAAAAAGCCCAACTACTTATGACTGGTTTCTAAATCAATGGGTGAAATTAGTAGTGGTGCATCCTGAAACATTAGAATTACACCATTTCATAGACGGAACATTTGAAATTTATAATCCAATTTTAAAAGATTCAAATATTATTACTGATGTTTTACACTTGGCAAGAGAAACTAAAGAAAATTTACCAATTGGTATTTTAAATTATTAGGATTATGAACGAGATATTACAATTTTTTATAGCTATGCCTTTTTTAGGCTTCATAATCAGTTTGGCATTACCCGAAAGAAAGGAAAATGCAATTTCTTGGGTAGCATTTGGAACTGTTTTAATACAGTTAATTTCAGTAATAATATTTAGTGTTTTTTGGATTTTAGAGGGTGCAGATCATTTAAATTTAAAAGAAATTATATTATTAAAAACAGAGCATTACGAATTTTTTATTGATTTCTATTTTGATAAAATAGGTGCAGTCTATTTATTCGTAGGTGCATTATTAACTCTAATGATTACGACATATAGCCGTTATTATTTACATAGAGAAAAAGGATATAAACGTTTTTTTAATACAGTTTTGTTTTTCTTTTTTGGATATAATCTAGCTATTTTATCAGGAAATTTCGAGACATTATTTATTGGATGGGAAGTAATTGGAATTTCTTCTTTTCTTTTAATTGCTTTTTATAGAGAACGATATTTGCCAGTTAAAAATGCTTTTAAAGTATTCTCAATTTATAGAATTGGCGATGTAGGGATGATATTAGCTATGTGGGCAAGTCATCATTTATTCCATCAGAATATTACATTTATGCAGATGGATAATTTTGAATTGGTAAATATACATCTTCAAAATAATACACTTATAGGAACTTTTATTGCACTTTCACTTGCTATGGCTGCTGCTGCAAAATCAGCACAAATTCCTTTTTCGTCTTGGTTGCCAAGAGCAATGGAAGGCCCAACACCTTCAAGTGCTATTTTTTATGGTTCTTTATCAGTTAATTTAGGCGTGTTTTTAATGTTACGCACATTTCCTTTTTGGGAGCATCAAACCTCTATGCGAATTGCAATTGGTTTAATGGGTTTAACAACAAGTATTACCGCTACTTTAATGGCTAAAGTGCAATCATCAGTAAAAAGTCAAATTGCATATAGTTCTATTTCTCAAATCGGGTTAATTTTTATTGAAATTGCATTAGGATTTGAAAATTTAGCATTATTTCATTTTGCCGGAAATGCCTTTTTAAGAACTTATCAATTATTGGTTTCTCCATCTGTAGTAAGTTATATGATAAGAGAGCAGTTTTACACATTTACTCCAAAGAAAGGCTTTAGCAAGAATAGTTTTTTAGTGAAATTTAAAAATTCAATGTATGTGTTGAGTTTGAAAGAGTTCCGTTTAGAAGAACTTATAAATTTAATCTTATGGAAGCCTTTAAAAATGACCGGAAAAATATTAGACTTTTTAAGTTTAAGAAAATTACTTGCGATTTTTGTACCAACATATGTATTAGGAATTATTTTTTACGAATTTAAAGATGTCATTCCAAATCATATTACCGTTCTATTGCCTGAGTTTTTCGCATTTATAGGTTTGATGTTTGTTTTTAAAGCATTTTCTGAACGTAAGAGCCCTTTTGTTGCTTGGTTGTTAATAGTTTTCAATCACTTTTGGATTGCATTGGCAATCATTTTTAATGAGAAAGTAGATTATCCAGAATTAGCAATTTACTTATCAGGGATTACAATTGCCGGAATTGTGGGCTACGGAGCTTTGTTGAATTTAAATAAAATGGAAAGTAATATAGGTTTAAATCAATATTTAGGACATGTTTATGAGCATCCAAAATTTGCTTTTTTCTTTTTAATAGCAGCGTTAGGCGTAACAGGTTTTCCTATTACGTCTACTTTTATTGGTGAGGATTTGATTTTCAGTCATATAGAAAGTCATCAAATCTTTTTAGCCTTATTTATTTCCTTAAGTTTTGTTGTTTCGGGTATTGCAGGAATTCGAATTTACACAAGATTATTTCTTGGCCCACACATAAAAACCTACCACGAGTTGCCATACAGGTCATCATAAAAAAAATAATATCAAAAATCAATTTTAAAAATATGAATTCAAAAGTTAAAAAGTTTATACCTGCTGATGGTTTAGCAGGATTAAAAGAAAATTTTAAAGCAGATGCTGTTTCTGGTTTTGTCGTTTTCTTATTGGCATTACCGTTAAGTTTAGGGATTGCAAAAGCCTCTGAGTTTCCACCTATAATGGGCTTGTTAACAGCAATTATTGGTGGTATTGTTGTTAGTTTCTTTATGGGTTCAAGATTAACAATTAAAGGACCTGCGGCGGGGTTAATTGTTATTGTTGCAGGTGCAGTTACAGAATTTGGTCAAGGAGATAATGTTTTAGGTTGGAAATTAGCACTTGGAGCTATGGTAGTTGCTGGTGTTATTCAAATATTATTTGGTGTTTTTAAGCTGGGAAAACTAGCTGATTTTTTTCCATTGTCTGCCATTCATGGAATGCTTGCAGCTATAGGAATTATAATTATTGCCAAACAAATTCCTATTTTATTAAATGATAATCCAAGTTTAGCAAAGGGTAAAGGACCAATTGAATTATTGATGAATATTCCAAATTTTATTGCAAATCTAGACCCTAAAGCTTCTTTTATTGGTATTGTAAGTTTAGCTGTAATGATGGGTTGGCCTTATATTAAGAACAAAACGATTAAAATGATACCGGCTCCGTTGGTAGTTTTATTGTTTGCTATTCCTTGTGAGCTGTTTATGCATTTTAAAGAAACAGAACCAGCGTATGCATTGGTTAAAATAGGTAGTTTAGTAGATAATACTAATATAAATGCAAGTTTTGCAGGTATTTCGCAAACTGGATTATTTGTAAAATTTGTAATAATGTTTGCATTGGTAGGCTCACTAGAATCACTTTTAACAGTTAAAGCAATTGATTTAATGGATCCTTTTAAACGTAAATCAGATATGAATAAAGATTTGATTGCAGTTGGGATTGGAAATACTTTAGCTGCGTTTTTAGGGGGTCTTCCAATGATTTCAGAAGTTGCACGTTCTTCTTCAAATGTAAATAATGGAGCAGTTACTAGATGGGCAAATTTTTTCCATGGTTTTTTTATACTAGTTTTTGTTTTATTGGCTACTCCAATTTTAGAATTAATTCCAAATGCAGCATTGGCTGCAATGTTAATTAGTGTAGGTGTTAAATTAGCACATCCAAAAGAATTTGTTCATACTTTTAAGATAGGTAAGGAGCAATTGGCAATATTCTTAGTTACTATTTTCTTTACTTTATTTGAAGATTTATTAGTTGGTATTGCTGCTGGAATGGTATTGAAAATGATAATACATTTGATTAATGGTACACCAGTTTCTTCTTTTTTCAAAGCTCCAACGTTAGTTTCTTTTGAAGGAAATAATTATTTAATTGAGATTGATAAAGCAGCAATTTTCACAAACTATTTGGGTGTTAAGCGTAAATTAGATGCTATTCCTTCTGGTTTTAATGTAACTATTGATTTAAAAAAGACAAAACTCGTAGATCATTCCGTAATGGAAAATTTAGAACATTTTAAACATGATTACGAATTAAATGGAAATGGTTCAGTTTCAATAATAGGTTTAGATAATCATAAATCTTTATCTGAACATCCATTATCAGGAAGGAAAAATAAATAATATTAAGTTAATTTGATTAGTTATTTAGTAATAGGCGTCTTAATTTTGCATGAGGCGCTCGTCACTATTATATTAAAAATAAAAAACATGAAAAATAAAATAGTTTTAATATTTACTCTGGCAGTGTTGTTTTCAATGAAATCATTTTCTCAAGTG
>JBEDTP010000122.1:0-4331 GCA_040119075.1 Flavobacterium sp. | reverse complement strand
ATTTCATATTTTAATCCTACAAATAGGTATTTACTTACTAATTTACTACAAGTAGCAGTTTTCATTCCGCTCTTACTATCTATTTCGATACCATTAAAACAATTAGTATTGGCAGAAAACCATAAAAGATTTTATATTATGACGACTTATATGGTAGTATTAGTTAATTTAATTACAATATTTTTTTTACTCCCTGTTTTTGAAGTTTATAGTGTATTTTATTCTTTACTCTTTACGGAGCTACTAGTAATATTTTTTTATCTTTATTCCCTAAAAGAATTCTTTAATAAAAATGATAAGAAACCTTTTTCAAAAATTATTAAATAAAGCGGGTAAAAACTACACCATTGATTCTAATATTCCCCAGAGTTTGTTGGTAAGCAGCTTGTTTACAAGATTAATTCTTCTATTTAGGGGTTATCTTTTCTTCCGAAGAAGAATTTTTTTAGGCTTTGGGTGCACTATTTCCAATAAAAAGAACATAGTTATAGGTCAAAATGTAACTATCGATAAAAGATGTGATATTGACGGATATGCCATAGAAAAGCTGAGATTTGGCAATAATGTAAAAATTGGAGCTTATTCTTTTGTTTCTTGTACTAGTCATTTTTCTAAATATGGTAAAGGACTTACAATTGGCAATAATTCGGCATGCGGAAGATATACCGAATTTGGAGCAGCAGGAGGAATTGAAATTGGAAACGATGTAATAATGGGTTCTTATATTAGCTTTCATTCTGAAAACCATAATTTTTTAGATAATTCAAAACTAATTAGAGAGCAAGGTGTAACGTCTCAAGGGATAAAAATTGGCAATAATGTCTGGGTAGGCGCAAAAGTTACTTTTTTAGACGGAGCTCAAGTTGGCAACAACTGTGTAGTTGCTGCAGGCGCAGTAGTAAATTCAATTTTTTCAGACAACGTTGTTATAGGAGGTATACCTGCAAAAATTTTAAAAAACATAGAGTAATGAAATTTAAATTTAGTAAAGAAATTTGTTTTCAGTTGTTTTTTACTTTTTGTGTAATAATTCCTTTCTTTAACAACTATGAATTTTCTTTTTTATGTTGGTTTTTAGCAACTATGATAACCCTAAAAAGAAGTTATTCTATTTTATTTTTAAGATATTTATCTTATTTCATACTTATTTTTCTTAGCTCAATTGTAGTAAGTTTTTTCTTTAATAACAAATTGTATTTCATTATTAGAGATATGACTTATTTATTAAAACCAATTTTAGGACTCCTATTAGGATATCAGTTTTATAGAGATAAATTAATAAAAAACCCTTTTACATTTTTGTTAAATGCTGGAATTGTTATGGCGGCAATCCATTTAATAATGGTTGGTTATGGAGTGTTATTGCAAGGAGCAACTAGTGTTGCTAAAATAAGAGAGTATGGGGGGTATTTCAATGATTTTGAAGTTTATACATTAATTATTTTATTGTTTTACAAAAAATTTGAAATTGATTTATCAAAAAGAAAATTCTATTTTTATTTAACAATTTTAGCACTATCTAGCTTTTTTTATTTAGCAAGAACAAATTTTATTCAATTTTTTATTTTATTCTTTGCAATGAAAGGATGGTTAATAATAAATAAAAAATCACTAACTATTTTAACTTCATTAGCATTATTTTCTATTATAGCATACACGGCAATTTACCAATACAATCCTAAAAGGAATGGTGATGGTGTTGATGAGTTTTTATATAAAGTAAAACTAATTCCATTAGAAGCATTTGCCACAAAAATTAACCGTTCGGATTGGAAAGATTTTCACGATCATTATAGATCATACGAAAACATAAGAACAATTGAGCAACTGTCGTATAACAACACATTCCTTTTTGGAGAAGGAATGGGCTCACAGGTAAATCTAAAACAAAAAGTTTTTTTAGGAGACATGTTTTTAAAGTACATTTCAATCCTTCATAATGGTTATATGACAGTACTTTTAAAATCAGGACTATTAGGCTTGTTGTTACTCATTGGCTCTATTCTTTTCTTTTTCAAAACATTTAATTCTCAAAGCGAAATAGAAAAAAATATAAACTTATTGTTTCTCGGCACAGGTGTATTTTTATTAATCTCATATTGGGTTTTCATGGGCTTTTATAACTTATTAGACTCAAAGACTCTATTAATTGGTTTTTTGTTTGCATATAAAAATAAATTAAATCAGCTTAATTAATGAAGAACATACTATTCATTCACCAATCAGCAGAATTATACGGGTCTGATAAAACGTTACTTTTATTAATAAAAAATTTAGACAAGTCAAAATTTCACCCTGTTGTAATTTTACCATTTAATGGCCCATTAGTAAATGCGTTTAAAGAAGCTGGAATACATGTTGAAATTGCTCCAGTATTGAAATTATATAGAAACTTATTTAAACCCAAAAACGCATTAAACTTTCTTCTAGACATTAAAAAATCTTTCAAAGCGGCTAACTCATTAAATAATAAATATCAATTCGATTTTATATACTCAAATACTTTGGCTGTTTTACTAGGAGTGGCATTTGCGTGGAAGAAAAATGTAAAACATATTTGGCATGTACATGAAATAATTGAATCACCTACAATCTTTAAAAAGATGTTTATTAACCTTCTTTCTTTAAAGAGCAACACACATATAGTTTATAACTCTATTGCAACACAACAATTTTGGAATTTATCACCTTCAATTTGTGAAAAGAATACGGTAATTTGGAACGGAATTGAATTAGAATATTCGAAGCTTAATGCTGTTGAAATCCAAAAGAAGAGAGAAGAAAAATTCAATTCAGTTGAAAATGAAATTATAATTGCTTTAGTAGGCAGAATAAGTAGATGGAAAGGACAAATGATTTTACTAGAAGCGTTTAATAAAATTGCTTGTGATTTTTCTAATGTAAAATTAGCAATCATTGGCTCTCCTCCACCAAACCAAGAAATTTTTTTGTTTAATCTTGAAAATAAAATTACAGAATATCAATTAAACAAAAAGGTTGTGCTTATCCCTTTTCAGAATAATATAAGTGAAATTTGGCAATCTATCGATATTGCAGTTGTCCCTTCAACAGAGCCTGAACCATTTGGTATGGTTGCAATTGAAGCAATGTTAGCTGAGAAAGCCGTTATTGGATCAAATCATGGAGGGTTGTCTGAAATCATAGTAGATAAAGAGACGGGGTTTTTAATTACTCCAAACAACGTTAATGAATTAGAAGAAAAATTAATAGAACTAATTTCTAATGAGGCTTTAAGAAATAAAATGGGTCAAAATGGTTTTAAAAGAGTAAAAGACAAATTTTCGGTTAAGAGTTATGTAAATTCTTTTCAAGAGCTTTTCAATAAACTATAACCTTTTTATTTTAAACTATAATGTTTTGAGTTTATTTTAATTAATATTATTAAAATAGTTACTTTTGAAAAAATATTCTTTTTTAGATGAAGATTGCTATTTTAGGAACGCGTGGTGTGCCCAATTATTATGGAGGTTTTGAACAATTTGCAGAGTTTTTTTCTGTATATTTAGTTGAAAAAGAACACGAGGTATATTGTTATAATTCACATAATCACCCTTTTCAAGAAAAAACTTTTCACGGAGTTAATATTTTACATCAATATGATCCGGAGTACAAACTAGGAACTTTTGGACAGTTCATTTATGACTTTAATTGTATTTTGGATGCTCGAAAAAGAAACTTTGACATTATTTTACAATTAGGATATACTAGTAATTCTATTTGGTTCTTTTTACTTCCTAAAAAGCCAATTATCATTACAAATATGGATGGAATTGAGTGGAAACGTTCTAAATATTCTAAACCTGTACAACAGTTTTTAAGGTTTGCAGAACGTTTAGCTGCAATAAGTAGTGATTATTTAGTTTCAGACTCACTAGGAATTCAAAAATTCCTAAAACAACGCTACAATAAAGAGTCTACTTACATAGCTTATGGCGCTCATCCATTTAATGAACCAAATGAGAACATTCTTAAGGAATATCAAGTTGAAAAAGAAAAATTCAATATGATTATGGCTCGTTTTGAACCTGAAAACAACCTGGATATGGTTTTAGAAGGAGTTTCATTAAATACGGAAGACAATACATTTATTTTGGTTGTTGGAAATCATAATACTACGTATGGTGAATATCTGAAAGATAAATTTAAAGCTAATAAAAATATCCGTTTTATGGGTGCTATTTATAATTTAGAACATTTAAATAATCTAAGATATTTCTCTAAATTATATTTTCATGGTCACTCAGTTGGAGGAACTAACCCGTCTTTATTAGAAGCAATGGCTTCAAAAGCTTTAATTGTAGCACATAATA